>JBAVUV010000190.1:0-1822 GCA_049696955.1 Candidatus Sulfotelmatobacter sp.
AATCATGTAACCGCTCAGGCGCTCGGCTTCGCTCGTGCCCGTGAAGTTGTAGTCCTGATTGCGGTACATGGCCATCGATGAAAATGTCTCGGAGTCGTGCTGCCAATCGAGAAAGTTCAGGTAGGAAACAGGGGCATGGTTGAATCCCGGCGTATCCGCGGAGACGGCCACAAGCTGCTCGGAATGCGGATAGGGCAGCGGGTTGAGCAGCACACCGCTGACAACAGAAAAAAGAACCGTATTCGCACCGATGCCAAGCGCAAGAGTGAGGATGGCGATGGCAGCAAATCCCGGCGATTTGAGCAACATCCGAATCGCGTAACGTAAGTCTTGCGACAAAGTTGTCATAACCGCACTTCGCTTGCATTATAAGGTTAAGATGGAAGAGTTTGCCCGGCTAGGGTTTCCGACCACTTGCTTGAGCGGTTGGAGGCACTGGTTCACAAGATAACTTTGCCGGCGACCGCGGCACCCGCAAATTTCCCAAGGTTTACTGGTAACCTTGCACCATGCCTCCCGACGCCGATCAGCCCACCAACCCCCGCTCCCGCCCGAAGTCGCCAATCGCTCTCAGCATCCTCATCGGCCTGATCTGCGGAGTCCTCTGCATCGCCGCGCTCGGATGGTTTCTGCTATCGCAAAATTCCGGCCGCGCTCTATTGAGCCACATCTTCTCGGCAGTGACCGGCAGAACGCTCAGCATCGATGTGAGCCAGCCCACAGTTGTGAATCGCATCCAGCGGCTCCAGCGTTTAGAGACCGTGGTTTACACCATGGACAAGCTCGTCACCGGCGCTAAAGAGAATCCTCTTCTTCCGGATTTTCTCGCGGGAGACCGCCTCCTGATGATGGTGCACGGCGAAGTAGTCGCCGGAATTGATTTCTCAAATCTGAAGACGGAAGACGTTCGCATCGACGGCAAGCAGATTCGTTTACATCTGCCCGCGGCTCAGGTGTTCAGCACCCGGCTCGACAGCGCGAAGACGCGCGTGTATTCGCGGCAAACCGGTTTGCTGGTGCCAACCGATCCGAATCTGGAAACGCAAGTGCGTCAGGAGGCGGAACGCGAGTTGCAAGAGGCGGCACTGGCCGACGGTATTTTGAAGACGGCCCAGCAGAACGCGGCTTCGACGATCACCAGTCTCTTGCAGGGTCTGGGATTCGAGAAGGTTGACTTCGATTAGCGTGCCACATACAAGTCCAGATCGCCGGCGCTGGCTTGCCAAGCGGGCCGGTCGCTCATAGCATTCTTGAGATGCGTTTTTCTGCGAGAATTCTCCGTTATCTCTTCCGCTCTTTGCCCAGTCTCTGCGCCCTGCTTCTGTGCGTCTTCGCAAAAGCTGATACGGCCTACTACAAGCGCGTAATTTTCGACAACAGCCTCGAGCCCAACGCCTACTATTACAGCGGCGGAAAAGCGTCGGCCCCGTCGACCCTGGAACTTGTCCACGACAAGCTTCCGGTGAGCGCCGATGTCTTCCTCACCCCTCCCAACGCTTTGCGCCTCAAGTGGCGTTCCGCTCCAAATGGCGGATGGGCAGCTGAGATCCGCGTGATCGATTTTAGGAATCGTGAAATCAATTTCCCGGGAGATACGCTTTATTTTTGGTGCTACTCCGCAGAGGGCATTTCTGCCAGCGACTTGCCACTCATTCAAATCTCAGACACGGGCCGCGATTTTTCAACGCTGCTGCCGCTCGACAAATTTGTCGGCGATTTAGTTCCGGGCAAATGGGTTCAGGTGCGCATTCCCCTGGCGGAGTTCAAGACCGGCTCGATCCACCAGTTAGAGCGCCATCGCGTCGACGAAATCGCGTTCGTC
>JBAVUV010000191.1:0-9810 GCA_049696955.1 Candidatus Sulfotelmatobacter sp.
CGCAAAGTTACGCCCGGTGTCAGGGTTAAGATTTCGACGCCTTTCACCAGCTTCTTCAGTTCTGCTGGACTCCCCGTCAGCGCCGGAAAAGTACCGAAGTGCATGGGAATCACGGTTTTTGGCTTGAGCAGATTGCAGGCGTAAGCGGCTTCCCGCGGTCCCATCGTGAAGTGATCGCCAATCGGCAACATGACGATTCCAGGATTGTAAAGATCGCGGATGATTGCCATATCTCCGAAAACGTTGGTATCGCCGGCATGGTAAATTTTGACGCCGTTCTCGAATTCCACCACGTACCCGCAAGCTTCGCCACCATAAACCATCTGGTCGCCGTCCTGAATGCCGCAGGAGTGATCTGCGTGAACCATCGTGACTTTGATGTCGCCGATTTTCTGCGTGCCACCCTTGTTCATCATGGCAGTTTTCTTGGCGCCCTTTTTTTCCAGCCAACCGCAAAGTTCGGGGCTACCAACGACTTGCGGATTATGCTCCTTGATAATTTCTACCGCATCGCCAATGTGGTCGCCGTGTCCGTGGGTAACTAGAAGAGTATCTACCTTCTTCACTTTCTTCTCGGAAGGTGGGCATGCGGGATTATTCATGATCCACGGGTCGATGATGATGGTCTGTCCGCCGGGCGTTTCGATGCGAAATGTTGCGTGGCCCAGCCACGTAAGATGAATGCCTTTCAGATTCATAAAATAGCTCCAGGCCGCCAGCCACTTGCAGTGGATCTTGAGCGGAACCCACTCGGGATGGGCTGCGACTGAATTTAGTTTAATATGAAACGCCATGAAAGAACTTAAGGTGCTGATTTCGCGTGATCGAATTACCAAACGAGTCGCGGAGCTGGGCGCGGATATCACTCGCGACTTCGCGGGCCAGCCGATCATCCTGGTTGGTGTGCTGAAGGGTTCGGCGATTTTTCTCGCCGACCTGGCGCGGCAGGTGGATCTCGATGCCACTTTCGATTTTATTGGTGTTTCCAGTTATGGCAACCGCCCCACACCCAGTCAGGAACTCAAGAGCGGGTGGGATTCCACCGGCGAAGTAAAGCTAACCAAAGACGTTGACCAATCCATGAAGGACAAGAATGTGATCGTTGTGGAAGACATCCTGGATACGGGATTGACGCTGACGGTTCTAAAAAAGTTGTTGCTGGCCCACGAGCCTAAATCGCTGAAGATCGCGGCGTTGCTCGATAAGCCTTCCCGCCGCAAACTCCCGCTGCAAGGCGACTATGTTGGCTTCACAATACCCGACGAGTTCGTGGTTGGCTACGGCCTCGATTACGCCGAACGGTACCGCAATCTGGCGGATATCTGCATTGTGCCGCGAGAGTAAGTACTCAAAACAACGGCTGCTATCATAGAAAAACCATGGGGGTCCGCTCTGAGCACGCGTGACAATCTGCAAATTGAGCCGCTGATGCTGGAAGTCGCCGATGTGCTCGCGACTTCGCTCGATCTGGATACCACGTTGAGCCGCGTGGCCGAGGTGGTGCGCAAGGTCATCGACTATGAAATCTTTGCCATCCTTCTGCTAAACGAGAAGACGCAGGAATTGCGCTTTCGCTTCCAGGTGGGTTATCCGGCTGCCTTCACCGATGGCGCGCGGGTAAAGCTGGGCGAGGGTGTGACCGGGCAGGCTGCCCAGTCGAGACAGGCGGTCCTCGTCGACGATGTTACCCAGGACCCCAAGTATATTGCCGCGGTGCCCAATGTGCGCTCGGAGTTGGCGGTACCGCTCATCACCAAGAACCGTGTGATTGGCGTGATCGATCTGGAAGCCCGGAACCCGGGCTACTTCACTGAGGAACACAGCCGTCTGCTGACTCTGGTAGCTTCCCGAATCGCGGGTGGAATTGAAAACGCGCAGCTTTACACGCGCACCACGCGCCAGGAGCGCATTTTGTTGTTGCTCAATGAAATCGCCCGCGAACTGTCGTCCATTCTGAATCTGGATGAACTGTTGAACCGGGTTGCAGAACTTCTGCGGCGGCTCATCGATTACCAGATGTTCAGTATTCTGCTGCTGGATTCTTCCGGAGAAAAATTGCAACACCGATTTTCGTTGCGCTTCCGGGAAAATATTCACCTCAAGCACGAAGTTCCTCTCGGCCGAGGTCTGGTCGGTTACGCCGCGCAAACGGGGCAGGCGGTGCTGGTACCAGACGTGAGCAAAGACCCGCGTTACATCGAGGGCAATCCGGAAACGCGCTCAGAATTGGCTGTGCCGCTGATTTACAAAGACAAAGTGATCGGTGTGCTCGATTTGGAGCACACGCGGCGCGGTTTTTTTACCGACGACCATCGCCGCACCATGATGACACTCGCTGCGCAGGTTGCCATCGCCATCGAGAATGCGCGGCTATATGAAGAGATCGCGCGCCAGGAACGCCGCCTGGAGCGGGATTTAGCGCTTGCCCGCGAATTGCAGATGCGGCTGCTCCCGCAAACGCTGCCCAAGCTGGCGAATCTGGAATTAGCGGCGAAGTTCGTTCCTGCACGTGCCATTGGAGGAGATCTTTACGATTTCATCCCATACTCTCTTTCGCGGCTGGGAATTGTAATTGGCGACGTGAGCGGCAAAGGAGCGCCTGCCGCCATTTATGCGGCTCTGGTCAGCGGAATCTTGCGCTCGCATGCGCCCATTGAACCCGGTCCTGCGGAAATGCTAAGGGCGGTCAATCTTTCCCTTGCCGAACGCAGCATCGAAGCACAATTCGTTTCCCTCATCTACGCCGTTTGGGACGACGAGCATCGAACGCTGCAAGTGGCCAATTCGGGCCTGCCTCGGCCCATTCATGTGCATGCCGGAAAGAATCATGTGATCGAAGCGACGGGCCTGCCCCTGGGACTTTTCGACGATGCAGATTACGACGAGTTCCGCTTCAAGATGAAGCCGGGCGATATGTTTGTGTTCTTCAGTGACGGCATTCTCGACGCGCGGAATCGCAAGGGAGAGCTTTTTGGCCGGGGGCGTGTGGAAAAACTGGTTCTCGAATGCGCCGGAAAATCGGCCGACTGTGTGGTCAACACGCTGTTCAAGGCTGCGGCCGAACATTCCGCGGGCGTCGAATCATTTGACGATCAGACCGTGGTAGCAATCAAAGTAAAGGATAGCGCCGGTTCAACCCCTGCAAAACGAAAATGACCCGCCCCAGCGAACCAGTTCACATGGAGCGTCCACCCGGATTTGTGTTGCGAAAGGGACGCAAAGGGCTATTTCATCGTAGTGAAAAGTTTCATTTGCATTGCGAAAATGTTCCGCTGGCAAAACTCGTCGAGCGCTACGGTTCACCCCTCTATGTCTATTCCGCGACGGCGATTCTTCAGCGGCTTGCCGATTTCCAAAATGCGTTCCACAGCGTTCCGCATACTGTCTGTTACTCCGTAAAGGCGAATTCCAATGTGAATATCTTGCGACTGCTGGCGCGCGAGGGTTGCGGATTCGATGTAGTCTCCGGCGGAGAACTGGAGCGCGTGCTGATCGCTGACCGGCGTGCAGCCAAAAAAGTTGTCTTCTCCGGAGTGGGTAAATCGCGAGCCGAGATGATTGCAGCCTTGAAAGCCGGAATCCTTCTGTTCAACGTGGAGAGCGAGTCTGAACTCTGGTTGCTAGCGGAATGCGCAGCGCGGTCGCGTAAGGTCGCACGAATTGCTCTCCGAGTTAACCCAGACGTTGCTGCCGACACTCATCCCTATATTTCCACTGGCTTGCGCAAACATAAATTTGGAGTACCGATCCGAAATGCGCGCGAGCTTTACGCCAAAGCCTCCGTGTCACGTTATCTTAAAGTTGCTGGGGTGAGCGTGCATATCGGCTCACAGATCACTGATATCGCGCCTTTCGCAGAAGCCGTCGCTCGAGTCGCTGACTTGGTTCGCGAGTTACGCGCGGATGGACACTTAATCGATTACGTGGATACCGGTGGGGGCCTTGGCATCGATTATCAGAAAACGTCTTCGGATTTTCGCGCGTACGCCTCGCATTACGCCCGGGCAGTGACGATCCCGTTGCGCGGATTGAAAGTTCATCTCTTACTCGAACCGGGACGCGCGATTGTAGGTCCCGCGGGCGCGTTGCTCACCTCTGTAATTTACCGAAAGGAAAATGGCGGCAAACATTTTCTCGTGGTGGATGCAGCGATGAACGATCTGATCCGGCCCGCGCTTTATGGCGCGTACCACGAGATTGTTCCGGTGATTCAGACCCAAGCATCCACTTCGAAGACGGAGACTATCGATGTGGTCGGTCCGGTTTGCGAGTCGGGAGATTTCTTTGCGCGCGATCGGGAGCTGCCGCGAGTGGAGGAGGGCAACTTACTTGCCATACTCGATGTCGGAGCCTACGGAATGGCACTGGCTTCCAACTACAACTCGCGCCCGCGGCCTGCTGAAATTCTGGTTCGTGGAAAGTCAGCAAAGGTGATCCGCCGTCGAGAGACAAGTCGCGAGCTATATTCTGCCGAGTTGTAGCATTGATGATTGCTGATTGATGATTAAACATTGGGTTTCAATCAACAATCAACAATCTCGAAATCAGCAATCGGTTCGTTCTATTTCTCTCCCCACTTCAACTTCGTCCTCAGCACGTGGAAAAAATCATGATCAGTGCGGAAGAGACTGACACGATGTTCGGACCGCCGGCAACGCACTCGATCGCCATCGCGCAGGTCGACGCCAGGCTGGCCATCGAGACTGAGATAAGCTACTTCCCCGTCGCTGCGCAGCAAAAGCTCAACCACAACCGAATCCGGAACTACCAGGGGCCGATGCGTAAGCGAATGTGGAGCGACCGGAGTAATCACAAAAGCGTTCACAGTCGGCATCAGCACCGGGCCGCCGGCGGAGAGCGAATAGGCGGTTGATCCCGTAGGTGTAGCCACAATCATTCCGTCGGCCCGGTAACTGGAGACAAACGTTTTATCCACGAACAGATCGTAATTATTCAAGCGCGCCAACGCGGTCTTGTTGACCACTGCATCGTTGAACACGAGGAAGCTTCCCAGAATCTCGCCGCTACGCAGCAACTCGCACTGCATCAGCGAACGTTGTT
Source organism: Candidatus Sulfotelmatobacter sp. (assembly GCA_049696955.1). Classification (GTDB taxonomy): domain Bacteria; phylum Acidobacteriota; class Terriglobia; order Terriglobales; family Acidobacteriaceae; genus Sulfotelmatobacter. The sequence continues at coordinate 5,062 of JBAVUV010000191.1, forward strand.
CCACCGCGGCTTCATCACGGGCGATCGACTCGAGCATGGAGAAAAGAGAAGAGAGCGGCACATCCGTAAGAAAGCCGAGCGACCCCAGGTTCACGCCGAGCAGCGGCACATCGATGGGGGCTGTGGCTCGAGCTGCGGACAGCAGAGTACCGTCGCCACCCAATACCACGACCAGGTCCAAAGGTCGCGACGACATTTCCGGCCGCGGCACTTCTTCTTCCCCATCGGAATATTTCGCCGTCTCTGGATCGACGATGACCGAGTAACCATGCGCGTGAAGCCATTTCAACAGTTCAGGAACGGTGCGGGCTACCTCCGGCCTGGCAGGACGCGAGATGATCGCCGCGACTTTGGATTGGGACGATGAGGACGAAATGGCCATGTTGAATAGGAGAAAGAAAGATTGTACCGAACTTGCGGGATAATCTTTAACCGCAGTTAGCTTTGGCTCGTGAGCGCAAGCGCCTAAAAGATCGCGCGCAGAAGGAATTCGCGGTTGCCTTCTGCTCCAAGGATGGGCGAATCGATCACGTCAACTTCAGAGCAAGCCAGATCCAGCAAAGCCTTTTTTACTTTTTCAACGGACGCCAGTTGCGCTGCCTCATCCCGAACGATGCCGCCCTTGCCCACGAATTCCCTTCCCGCCTCAAATTGAGGCTTGACGAGCACAATCGCCTGCCGCCCGCGGCGATCTTCTTCAGATTGCGGGAACGCGGCATTCACCACTGCAGGAAGAACCAGTGTCGCAGAGATAAATGCCACATCGATCACAATCAAATTGACAATCTCGACGACTTCGCTCTTCAGATAACGGGCATTGGTTTTTTCCAAGAGCCGAACCCGGGGATCCTGGCGCAACTTGAAGGCCATCTGGCCGTACCCAGTGTCGACCGCGATTACGCGGCGCGCACCATGTTGCAGCAGACAATCGGTGAAACCACCGGTCGAAGCGCCGACATCCAGGCAAACGGCGCCTTTCACATCGATATCCCAATGCTCCAAGGCTCGCTCCAGCTTGAGTCCTCCGCGGCTCACATACTTCTGATCTTCCCCGAGGAGGCGAATTGCCGACTCGGCGACAACTTGAGCGCCGGCTTTATCGATTTTCTGATCGTTGACCAAAACTTTACCCGCGATAATCAATCCTTGAGCCCGTTCTCTTGAAGGGGCGAGTCCGCGGTCAACCAGAAGTTTGTCGAGTCTGAGTTTCAAAGTTTGTCGGCGATGTAAATCTTCGAGCAACTGATCCCACCAATGAGCGGTTGTAACACGAAAGTGCCAGCACTCGCCTCGGTGCAAAGAGCTGAACCATTTCTCCCTGAATCACTTACAAAGATACTTCCATGTTTTTCCACAGTCTTATCCACGGTTGTGTTGAAAACTTTTTTATTTGCAACGATCAGCAAATAAAAAGGCCGTCCGCAAGGACGGCTCTGATGATGAACTGTCGCGAGTGACTAACCCGCCACTTCTTCCAACAACTTCTGATCGATATCGAAATTGGAGTGGACGTTTTGCACATCATCCTGATCTTCCAGCGCTTCCATTAAGCGGATCATGGTGTTGGCCGCTTGCCCTTCCAGCTTGATGTAGTTTTGCGGAATCATGGCGACACTGGACGATGCCGGTTCGATCCCGGCCTTCTTCACCGCCTCCAACACTGCCTCGAACGCCGAGGGCTCAGTTAATATTTCCCAATTTTCTCCATCGTCATTCAGATCTTCGCCGCCGGCTTCGAGAACAATGTTCATCAAGTCGTCCTCTTTGGCCGCCGTTTTTGGAATAACGATATCGCCCTTCTTATGGAACATCCAGGAGACCGCGCCGGCTTCGGCCATGTTGCCGCCATTCTTGCCGAAGCAGTGCCGAATTTCGCTGACGGTGCGGTTGCGGTTATCCGTATTAATGTCAAGAAGGACCGCCACCCCGCCCGGCCCGTAACCCTCAAGAGAAAATTCTTCATAAGTGGCGCCGGGAAGTTCGCCGGTGCCGCGCTGTATGGCCCGCTTTATGTTATCGGCAGGCATGTTCTCCGCCTTTGCGGCGACGATAGCGCCACGCAGCCGGGGGTTGGAATCGGGATCGCCGCCACCATTCTTCGCGGCGATGCTGATTTCCTTAATAAGACGGGTAAAAATCTTGCCGCGCTTGGCGTCGAGCGCGCCCTTCTTGTGCTTGATTGTGGCCCATTTCGAATGGCCGGACATGGCTAGACCTCGTATGAAAGATCTTGATTGGCGCGGGATTCGCCCGAAGAGGGAATCACTGGCTGCCTCGATAAATCCGCAGGCGAAACGAGATTATAGCACGACATCGTTTCTCCAATCCGCGCTGATTCGATAATAAACAGCAGACCGGACTCAGGGCAAGGTCATCCCCTTGGCGGCGATCAGATAGTTCGTATTTCGGTTGTTGACGGAACGAGATACCCGCCATAACATGCCTGCGGGCGTCCTTGCGCATGAACGGCCGCGTCATAGGTCACTATCGAGTTGTCGAGAAAATCGGCGCCGGCGCCATGGGCGAGGTTTTCCGTGCGCGGGATGAGCGACTGGATCGCGAAGTCGCTCTCAAACTCATTCGCCCCGCATCCAGCGCCAATCCAGATCATCTTCGCCGTTTTGAGTTGGAAGCGCGTGCGGCTGCCGCTCTCAATCACCCGAACATCGTCGCAATTTACGACATCGGTGTAGACGAGGGAACTCCTTACATCGTTTGCGAACTGCTGGAAGGCAAAACTCTTCGCAAGCGGCTTTCCGAGGGAACTCTGCCCGCTCCGCTGGCAGTTGAATACTCGCTGCAGATCGTACAAGGCCTGATAGCGGCCCATCAGCGCCGCATTATTCACCGGGATCTCAAGCCGGAAAACTTATTTGTGACCACCGATGGGCGGATAAAAATTCTCGACTTCGGTGTCGCCAAACTCCAATCTTCGCCAGAGGAATCAGGTCGCACCGTCGAAGAATTAACCACCATTACCAAAAGCGGCATGGTACTTGGCACCGTTGCTTACATGGCCCCGGAGCAGCTTCGGGGCAAACCGGTGGATCATCGCTGCGATCTCTTCAGCGTGGGCGCAATTCTCTACGAAATGCTGGCCGGACGGCGAGCTTTTCGCGGTGAGACTGAGGTCGACACAATCACGGCCGTATTGCGCGAGGATCCTCCCGACAGCGATCTGGAGCAGGCCGGGATTCCCTTACAGTTTCGTCAAATCGTGCGTCACTGCCTGGAGAAGGAACCTGAAAATCGTTTCCAATCAGCGAGCGACCTGGGATTCGCGCTGGAAACTCTGTCCGATGCATCCAGGGTTCGAGCCGCACGGCGCAGGCCTACAAGATTTCAAGCGAACGTGTTGCCTTGGGCGCTGGTCGGGATATTTTTACTTGCGATGTTAGCCTTGGTCGCAATTCAATTTCGTCGAAAACCGTTGCCCAATCCCACCTACCAGCGTCTGACATTTGAAGAAGGCACCGTCTATTCGGCGCGCTTTACACCTGACTTTCACTCCATCGTCTACGGAGCCGCCTGGAACGAAAGGCCGTTGCAGCTTTTCTCCACCGTCGGCGATTCCCAGCTGACTCAACCGCTGAACGTTACCGATGCAAGTTTGCTGTCGATATCCAAACGAGGCGAACTGGCATTGACGATTCACGGTGCGCATATGGAGCACCTGAAAATTGAAAAAGGTACGCTTGCCCGTGCGCCTCTGGCAGGAGGGTCGCCGAGAGAGCTGCTTGAAGATGTAGCATGGGCGGATTGGGGTGCAAGCGGCGAGATCGCCGTCGTCCATCACGTTGGCGGCCGCGACCAGATCGAATATCCGATTGGCCATGTTTTGTATCAGAGCAATGGCTGGATCAGTCACATCCGGGTCTCGCCGCAAGACGATCGGATTGCTTTCATTAATCATCTTTCCCTCTGGGATGATCGTGGCGCGGTCTGGCTGGTGGATCATGCTGGAAGGGTTCGTACCTTGTCTCCAGACTACGACTCGGCAGACGGCCTGGCCTGGAGTGCTGACGGAAAAGAAATCTGGTTTACGGCAGCCGACAGCGGCTATACGCGCAGCTTGTGGGCAGTAAACGACGCGGGCAAGATTCGGACGATTCTAAAAATTCCCGCCGGGCTGACCTTGCAGGACATGGCACCCGACGGGCGGGTCCTCATAAGTCTGGATGTCGAACGCCTGGCTATGGCCACCTCCACGCGAGCAGGCAAAGCGGCGGATATCTCCTGGCACGACTGGGATGTTGCCAAGGATATTTCGCACGATGGTCAGTCCGTTCTGTTTGAGGACGCAAGCGAGGCCGCCGGCCCCAACTACGCGGTGGCCATTCGCAAAATCGACGGCACGCCGCCGGTGCAACTGGGAGAAGGCAGCGCAGGCGGTCTTTCGCCGGACGGCAAATGGGCGATATCAATTATCACGGGCAGTCCGGGGCGCATCACTCTCTATCCCGTGGGTCCCGGCGAGCCGCGCACGATTCCAGTCACCGGACTGGAACGCATACACAACGGCTCCTCACATTTTTTGGCGGATGGAAAAAGAATTACGATCAACGGGAACGAACCCGGTCATCCCGTACGCTGCTATTTCGTGGACCTGGAAGGTGGCAAGCTAACGCCCGTCACTCCTGATGGGGTTACTGGTGGTTTAGTTTCACCCGACGGCCGATATATTGTTGCCAACAACGGCCCCGTGGCCGCCGTATATCCGATCGCAGGCGGTTCCCCACACCCTATTCC
>JBAVUV010000192.1:0-1565 GCA_049696955.1 Candidatus Sulfotelmatobacter sp.
GCGACACCGGACGCTCAGGAGCGGCCTGGGCGCATCAGGGAGCAGCGTCTCGGCCGTCTGAGGCAGACTTTTGTGGACGCTCGACAGCGTGCGCCTTGGAAGCGTGCGGCGGTCGTTGCCGGGGCTATCTCGAGAAAACTGATGAATGCCCTACGGTGGGAAATTGCGCAACGCAATAGACAGTGGTGGGCGCGAGCCCGCTATCATCTGTTACGCGGACTGCTCACGCGCAAACTCCGGTGGCCTCGGCTAATACCCGAACTCAGCGTGCGCCAGATCTATGATTCCGCTCAGGCGCGTTACCAACCAAAGCCCCTAACGATCGCGTCCATCGTCTTGGTGCGTGCCCGCACGGGCGAAGGAGACGACACGCCCAATCGAAACGTCTATACCGACGAGACGTTCGGTTGGAGCAGCATTGCCCGTGAACTCACCCTGATCGACGTTGAGGGCGGTCATTCCACGATGCTGGAGGAGCGCTTCGTCAATTCCCTGGCGGAAGCGATTCTGCCTTACCTGCAACAAAACCACGGGTCAATCCGTGAACGCCCGCTCGAAGTGAAGATGGTATGAACGGAATCGACGTTGCCGTCGCTATTGTCAGCTACAGATCCGCGGAACTCACAATCGACTGCCTGCGCTCGATCGATGCCGAGCGATCCACCGCGGGCATATGTATCAGGGCGATTGTCGTTGATAATGCATCCGGAGATGCGCCTGCGATCGCTGAGGCGATTGAGACAAATGCCTGGTCGTCGTGGGTGACCCTCGTACGAGCGCCGAGAAATGGTGGCTTTGCGTACGGTAACAATCTGGCGTTTCAACGCGCGCTTGCCCATGGACGACCGGATTACTTTCACCTCCTCAACCCTGACACGGTCGTGCGCAAAGGAGCAATCGGTGCCCTGGTGCACTTCCTTGAGGAACACCCGGCGGTTGGTATCGTCGGAAGCAGTTTCGAAAATCTCGATGGCAGTGAGTGGCCGACAGCCTTCCGCTTTCCTTCAATCCTAAGCGAGATCGAGAACGGACTGCAATTTGGACTCGCAACCCGCATCTTGCGACGCTGGGTGGTCCCGGTGGTAATGAGCCCGGTGCCGCAACCAATAGATTGGGTGGCAGGCGCCTCGATGATGATTCGCAGCACAGTGTTCCATTCAATCGGTGGTCTCGACGAAAAGTACTTCCTCTATTTCGAAGAGACGGACTTTTGCTTCCGTGCCAAGAAGGCGGGCTTCTCGACTTGGTACGTACCAAAGAGTCGCGTTATGCATATCGCGGGGCAAAGCACTAAAGTCACGGAGCGTAATGTAGCGCTGAAGCGACTGCCGGCCTACTGGTTCGAGTCGCGCCGTCGATACTTCACCGTAAGCTACGGTATCGCCTACGCGACGGCTGTCGACATTGTTGCCCTGCTCGCGAATGCGATAGGCTATCTCAAGCGCATCGCGCAGCGACGCACAGATCGTAGGGTTCCGCGTTTCGTCACGGATTTGGCATACCACAGTGCCTTATGGCCGACGAATCGCAGGTTAGCAGCGAGCGAGCCTCATACGCCGCACTTC
>JBAVUV010000193.1:0-2924 GCA_049696955.1 Candidatus Sulfotelmatobacter sp.
GGTTGATGTGGTCACGGATCAGACGAAGGCAGACTACGCACTTAAAGCCGCCCCTGTCCAAATCAAATCAGAATCCACTGGCGGTAAAGTCGCACGGTGCCTGTTCGCTTCCTGTATCGGAATTGAAGACAAGGGGAACGTGTCAGTTCAATTCATCGACACGAGTTCGAGCAAGATGCTCTGGGCTTACTCGGTAAACAAGCAGAAGGGCGGCAGCAAGAACGAGCAGTCGATGGCTGAGGCAATCGCCAAGCATCTGAAGGACTTTGTTGAGAGTAAATCGGGGCAAGAAATCCTAGCTGCTCGAGCCTCTGAGCCTGCGATCGCACAGCCCGAGCCCTCAACCGCAGCAGCAGCCGACAACTCACAAGCAGACCCTGCTTTGCCGCTCGCAAGCATAAACGTGAAATCTACGCCTCCAGGCTGCGACATAAACGTTGACGGGAAGTATATGGGCAGCACTCCATCCACCGTTCAGTTGACCCCCGGAGATCATGTAGTCTCAATCGAGAAAGAGAATCTGACACCTTGGCAGCGGACAATGACCGTCACTGCTGGTGGAAGCTCTACCATCGATGCGACGTTGGTGAAGCCGTAGAAACACAAGAAGAAGAGGAATGCCCATGAAGAAACTTGGATCATTCTTAGTGTTCGCGGCGTCTGTGATGTTCGGACAGCAGCCCGCAAATCCACCGCAACTCACCCCGCTTCCACCGAAGCCTACTTGTGTCATTATCCTCCGAAACGGCGCATGCGCTGACTTGTGGAGGAACTACAACCAAGCAGTCGCGCAACGGCTCGGTGAGCAAATCAAGATTTACGCGAATCGTCAGGCAAAACTGGAAGCCGCCCCGTTGCAACAGCAAGTCACCGATCTCACGAAACTGAATACGGACGAGCAAGAGCAGATCAAGGCACTTCAGGCGGAGATGCAAGCAGATTCAGCTGCTGCACTCCAAGCGAAGTCTGATGCTCACAAAGAGGGCTTGGAATACGGAGGCGCTATTGGCGCGGGAGTCATGCTGCTCATCTGCGGCTTGATCTTCGGTCTTCGGAATTTCACTGTCACCAAGAAGCCTCAGCCTCAGTCACGCGCCGCATCGGCGTATATAAAATGAAGCGATCTTGGAAAACTCCGCGACCAGTTCCGGTAGAGTATCGCAACACATACTCCAATAACCTACGGACAACACGCTCAACGCGATTGTAGACGCTGAAGGAAATCGCGAGGGCGCCGGATGCATTGGAAGCGCCCGAGAAAGCGGCATCGGCGCCTGAGCCGAAGAAGCCTTGGGACTACCCGAAGGGCATTCAGCATATCTAAATTGCCGGAGCAGTGAAGAGCAGCCCGTGACCTCCGAGGAATACAGAAGCACATCGAAGACGTTGTCGAACCGACGAGCAGCAAGGCGGTGGGTCGAAACGAAGGCATCGAGACCTTGCTGGTTCAGCTTGTGCGCGGTATCTGGGAAGTCGCTCACCAGCTTTCACTCCGCACCGCGAAGTGAACTGAAGACTGCATCACTTTTCTTTGTGTCAGCCGGGGTAGTGTCAAATTAATCCCGGTGCGATATTCTCAATTTACTTGCAACTGGATCGCCCTGATCCCCTGTAAGTTATTGGTAGCGCTACCGGGAATCGAACCCGGGTTTGAAGATTGAGAATCTTCCGTCCTAACCCCTAGACGATAGCGCCATCCGGAGAGCTTCGATTATAGCAAAGCGGATGCGAGCGATTTCTTGCCGGAAAGACTGTTTCCACAGGCTCGACGGGTTTATACTCATGACTAACTCTTACAATAAAGTCAGCGTTCTCCTAGACGTTTGCAGGCCAAAGTGTATGCAGGTCGCTGAACAACTCAATTGATTCCTGGACTTAAGTATATGTGAGGAGTATTCGAATATGGCGAGAGCAAAATCTACTTCAGGCAAGGGTCGTACCAGCAAAGCGCAACCGGATGTTTCCAGTCCGGCCAGCATTCCCGATGTAAATGCAGCTCCAAGTACAGAATTGGCAACCTCAGAGATCAAGCCCGAGGCCGCCCCGATCGCAGCGACAACTAAGCCAGCCAAACCATCCGACGCCGTCTCGGAAAACAAGTCTGAAACTAAGATGTTCGAAGTTCGAAAGACCAAGAATGTGGTCCCCATCAATCTCGATGACGAAATACGGCGGCGCGCTTACGAACTTTATAAGCAACGCGAGCCCGGTGCGGGCAGCGAGGCCGACGATTGGTTCACAGCCGAACGCGAAGTAATGCAGCGTTACCACCAACAGAGCGCTTAACCGCGTCGGCTCCTAATAATTTCAGGCGGTCGCGCGCCGGCCGCCTTGATACAATGGTGAAGCTGTCCCCGTACCTCGGCGGATTTACGCAACCGCGCCACTTCGTTTTCGCTCTAAGGCTCTTATCCACGGGTAGTGCGTGGCCGATCAGACCACGCGGTTGCCCGGGAGCAGTATTTCTGGAAAAATAGGCGGGGGTTCCCCCACATGGCGGAAATAGGTAGTTTTGCACTTCTCCTCGCTTTGGCGCTGAGCGTTTACTCGTTCCTTGCCGGGATCATCGCGCTGGCCTTTCAGAAGCGGGCTTCCTTGCAGCTGGCTGGTGTCAGCGCGAGCCAAGCTGTTCCAGGCGAAAAAAGCCCGTTGATTGCCATGCTCCGTCAGGGTTCGGAGCGTATCGGCGAAACCGCCCGCCGGGCCGGCATTGCTACTTTCGCCGCGGTTCTTCTCGCTTCAGTCGTTCTGGTCATCTGCGCCTTCAGGGACGATTTCTCGATCGCTTACATTCTCCATCACAGCAACCGCGATCTGCCGGGTGCTTATAAGTTTGCCGTGCTGTGGTCCGGTCAGGAAGGTTCGCTGCTTTTCTGGTCGCTGCTGCTCGCGGCTTACGGATTCGTTCTTCGCCTGCGTTACAA
>JBAVUV010000194.1:0-4202 GCA_049696955.1 Candidatus Sulfotelmatobacter sp.
CAAGATGTACGGTCCCAAAGGCGTGGGCGCGTTATACGTTCGGCGCAAGAATCCGCGTGTTCAAATTTCAGCCATTATTGATGGCGGCGGCCACGAGCGCGGCATGCGCTCCGGCACTCTGAATGTAGCTGGCATCGTTGGCTTGGGCAAAGCCTGCGCCATCGCTTCGGAAGAAATGGCACGCGAGGCAACTCACCTGGCTGGCTTGCGCGATCGTCTGCGCGATCGCATCATGAACCACCTGGATGAAACGTATATCAACGGAACCATGGAACACCGCTTACCCGGTAATTTGAACATTAGTTTCGCGTACGTCGAAGGCGAGTCGCTGCTGATGGGCATCAACGATATTGCGGTTTCCAGCGGATCGGCGTGCACCTCTGCGACACTTGAGCCATCTTATGTATTAAAGGCTCTCGGCACCGGCGACGATTTGGCTCACAGCTCGATTCGATTCGGCATCGGCCGTTTCAACACCGAAGCTGAAGTCGATTACGTGGCTGACCGCGTCATCGAAACCGTCGAGCGTCTGCGCGAACTTTCTCCGCTCTATGAAATGGCGAAGGAAGGCATTAATTTGAAGGACGTAAAGTGGGCAGGAGAGTAAAGCAGCACCGAGCGCCAGCCGCGAAGCGGCGTAAGAATGCAGCCCACGGCGTAAGCCGTGGGGGCGAAATGGGAATAGGAACAAGCCCCGAAGGGGGCGAAAGAAGCTGCGAATTCTAGAATTCAGGAGAGCACATGTCATATAGCGATAAGGTAATCGATCACTACAACAATCCCCGCAACGTCGGCTCAATGGATAAGAGCAGCGCTGATGTGGGCACCGGTCTGGTCGGCGCACCCGAATGCGGCGACGTGATGAAGCTGCAGATCAAGGTCAACCGCGAGACCAACGTGATCGAGGAAGCCAAGTTCAAAACGTTCGGCTGTGGCTCCGCGATCGCCTCGTCTTCGTTGGCCACCGAATGGGTCAAGGGCAAAACCGTGGATGAAGCTCTCGCCATCAAGAACATGGACATAGTGAAGGAGCTTTCGCTTCCTCCCGTGAAGATCCACTGTTCCGTGTTGGCCGAAGATGCAATTCGCGCCGCCATCGGCGACTGGAAGAAAAAGCAGGAGAGCGCCAAACCGGTTGCATCAACCGTAGCGCAATAAGCTCTTCGCGGCAGGCACGTGAGAGGCATGACTTTGGAAGTGCTCGGGAAGAGCGCCGACTTCAGTCGTGTCGCGATTGTTTACGCGCTTGTCGCGGCTTTAGCTGCTACCGGTATTGCGTCAGGAATTTAATGACAACAGCGACAGAACAAACCGCGCAGCCATCGCAAACCGTTCCGGGTAAGGGAATCCAGGTTACCGATAAAGCCCTGTCCAAAGTCAAAAGCGCGATGGCCAAGGAAGGAATCTCCCCGGAGCAGGGGGGCTTGCGCCTGGGCGTCCAGGGCGGCGGCTGTTCTGGTCTAAGCTATAACGTTCGTTTCGATACCCAGCCGCGCGAACGTGACCGCATCTTCCAGTTCAGCGATGTGCGCGTATTCGTGGATCCGAAGTCATTTATCTACCTGAACGGCATGATCCTGGATTACCAGGAGACGCTGATACAGCAAGGCTTCGTGTTCGTGAATCCTCAAGCCACGAAATCATGCGGCTGCGGGACTTCATTCTCCGCGTGATCTCGTGTGGCGCGACCGTCCTCGCTCAGCCATCAGCGCCCTGGGCTTGCACCGGTTCAAGCGAAGAGCGTGTAGTTGTGTTTTTCGAGAAATATAGGCAGAAATGACGAACTCGTCCTTCACAACGATCACAGATAAACCCGCGCCAGAGGAGACTCAATCCTGCTGGTCCTGTGGAACCATGCGCGCGGTGCATTTCTGCGAATCCTGCGGCAAGGTTCAGCCTCCAGCGCCGGTCGACTATTTCACTTTCTTTGGTTTGCCCCGCAAGCTGAATCTCGATGTAGTCGCGCTGGATAAAGACTTTTACCTGCTCAGCCGAAAACTGCATCCTGATTTGAATGCGCAGGCGGGGACTCAGGAGCGGGAATGGAGCCTGCAACAGAGTTCCCTGTTGAATGACGCGCATCGCACCTTGAAGGATCCAATCAAGCGCACGCAGTATCTCTTGAAGTTGGAGGGCGTGGAACTGGAAGAGCAATCAAAATCGGCCACTGAGCAGGCCCGCTCCAGCGGAGAGCTCAAAAAGCAAATCGTTCCGCCCGATTTGTTGGAAGAGGTTTTCGAATTGAACATGCAACTCGAAGAACTCCGCATGCAGAAAAAAATGGGCGAGGACGATCCTGCCCTGATCGAAGAAATCGGCCGGCAGAAGCTGGAACTCGAGGAGAAGCACGAAGCGCTCCTGCGTGAGCTACAAGAGAACTGGAAGATGTGGGACGGAATGATCCAGCGTCAGCAGAACGGTCAACCCGTCTCAGACGAAGAGCGCAGGCAGGAACGAGACAAAATGGTGGACTTGCTGAACCGCCGAAACTACATCCGCAACTTAGTGCGGGATGTGAGTGAGGCACTGGAGCAGTAGCATTTACTTTCTATGGCAACGGATCGCATCGTCGGCATCGACTTGGGAACCACGAATTCTCTGGTCGCGTTCATGCAGGGGGAAAGCCCCGTCGTGATCCCCGGTGACGACGGTCTGAATCTTGTGCCTTCGGTGGTCGCGCTCGACGAGAAGAACCCCCCCGTCATCGGAAATGCCGCGCGCAAGTATTTAACCGAAACTCCCGAGCGCGCTGTCTACTCGATCAAACGCCTGATGGGACGCGGGGTTGACGACATTCAGCAAGAGCTGAAATTTTTCCCCTTCCGTCTTGCCGAAGATCTTCAGCCCGGCGAAGTTTTGCGCATCAAGCTTGGCGAGAAAACTTTTACGCCGCCGGAAATTTCGGGTCTGATTCTGCGGCAGCTCAAGCGCAATGCCGAGCGCTTCTTCGGAGCGCCGGTGACAAAAGCTGTCATCACTGTGCCCGCGTATTTCAACGACGCACAGCGTCAAGCTACCAAAGATGCAGGCCGCATCGCCGGACTGGAAGTTCTGCGTCTGGTCAACGAACCTACAGCAGCATCGCTGGCCTACGGTCTCGATAAAAAGCAGAACGGCATCGTTGCTGTGTACGACCTGGGCGGGGGCACTTTCGACATTTCTATCCTCAAGCTGCACGATGGCATCTTCGAGGTCATCGCAACTAATGGCGACACGCATCTCGGCGGCGATGACATCGACAATCTGCTGATCACCATCGCGCTCGACGACACTCTGGGCGACCTCGGTCTCGATCTCCGCCGAAATGGCGAAGCCGTGCAAGCCATTCGTAAGGCCGTGATCGAAGCCAAGATCGCTCTTTCTTCGCAGCCCTGGGTGAAGCTCGATGTGGAGTTGCCCGGTGGAAAGCGGTATCTGCGCGAGATCACGCGAGAGCAGTTCGAACAACTGATTCAGCCGATCATCGACCGCACGGTCGGGCCGTGCAAGCAGGCGCTGAAAGATGCTGGCCTCAAGCCCGAACAGATCGATGAAGTCGTCCTGGTTGGCGGCTCCACGCGGATTCCGAAAGTGCGCGAATTGGTAAAAGCTTTATTCCAGCGCGAGCCGCACACTGATCTGAATCCGGACGAAGTGGTAGCTCTGGGCGCGGCAGTGCAAGCCAACATCCTCGGCGGCGGCTCCGAAGCCACCGAGAACATGCTCCTGCTCGACGTCACACCGCTCTCACTCGGAATCGAAGTGGCCGGCGGCGTCACCGACAAAATCATTCTGCGCAACTCGACCATTCCCGCGTCGGCTACGCAGTTCTACACCACGCAAGTCGACGGCCAAGCCAACGTCGCTATCCACGTGCTGCAAGGGGAACGCGAGCTGGCAAAAGATTGCCGCTCGCTGGCGCGTTTCGATCTCAAGGGCGTGCCGCCGATGGCTGCGGGAATGGCGCGCATCGAAGTCAAATTTCTAATCGACGCCAACGGCATCCTGAATGTCGCCGCGCGCGAGCAACGTAGCGGCAAGGAAGCAGAGATTCAAGTCCAGCCCAGCTATGGCCTCACCGACGAGCAAGTCGAGGGCATGATCCTCGATTCATTCGACAGCGCAGAAGAGGACTTCCGCCAGCGCCAGATCATCGAAGCGCGCAACGAAGCCGCGACCATCCTGGCCGCGCTCGACAAAGGTAAGAAGAGTCCCGCATGGGG
>JBAVUV010000195.1:0-7498 GCA_049696955.1 Candidatus Sulfotelmatobacter sp.
ACCTACATCGATGGGGAAGCTGCCAAAGTTTGTCCGGCTGAAGCCGAGCCGCGCTGTGTTGGACATATTCACAGAGAGAATGTGCGTCTCCGAGAGAGTTACAAACTGGTCGAGATCTCTTCCACCGCCTCGGAATTGAGGGAAGGCCGTTCCTGAAGTGAGCGGCATCCCTTGATTGTTCGCCGAGTTTACATTGGCTGAATCGATCGTGTAGCGGGCAAAAAAGCTATCCGCTGATAAGAACCTCTGATCAAATCGAATCTGCCCATAGTTCACCCCGACTTTCGTCGATGGGCCAAATAGATAGCTATTCGTGCCATTGTTTGGATACGGATACAGTGACAGAAGCGCTGCGACATCGGCATTGGCGATGGTGACAGAACTGCCCGGCGCAAGACCGAGTGTGGGGCAGGAAGCTTCGGTGATCACCGTTCCAGCTGCACCGTGGCAGCCGGGCGCGGGCACCTGGTCATTTGCCGTAAACCCCAGGCTTTCCTGTAATCCCTCATATACTGCATAAAAAAAAGACTTGTCGTGCCAGATGGGCCCGCCAAACGAAGCCCCAAAATTATTTTTTTCCAGGTGCGGAATCTGTGCACTATCAAAGTAATTGCGCGCATTCAAGGCGCTGTTGCGAAGATATTCGAAGACGTCCCCGTGGTATTGATTGGTGCCGCTCTTGCTGATCATCACCAGCTCGCTGCCCATGCTCATTCCATAAGAGGCGTCATATGCGCTTGTCAGCACCTTGTATTCCTGAATGCCGTCCACACCCAGCGTCGTTCCGGCGAAACTGGCGGTGCCCCAATTGGATTGATTTGCTATTTGAGTCGCGTCCAGCAGAAAGTTGTTGGATATAACAGGCTCCCCATTGGAGCTATAAACCGTGCCCGTCATTCCTCCGAACCCGCTCATGCCTGTGCTGTTCAAGCTATTCGTTATGCCCGCTTGCAGCAGGCTGAGGTCAATGTAGTTGCGGCCGTTCAACGGCAGGTCTTCGATCTGTCTGCTATTCACCAACCCGCCGATCTCGCTGCTTGTCGTCTCTACGAGGGGCGCTCCGCCTTCTACAGTGAGACTGTGAGACACTGAGCCAACCTGCAGGGAAAAATTCAGGCTAATCACATCGGAAACGTGAAGTTCCACGCCCGGCCTTACCGCCTGCTGGAAGCCATCTTTCGTCGCACTGACGATATACCCTCCTGCGGGGAGAGTTGGAAAATTGTAGAGTCCTGTCTCGTTTGTATCCGCCAAATACGAAACGTTGGTTCCGGCATTGTGCGCCTGCACCTTTACTCCAGTCACCGCGAGGCCGTCACGATCGGTGATCTGGCCATTCAATGCCGCAGTTTCCTCTTGAGCAAAGGCTAAGGAGCAACAGCACGCCGCCATCAGAACCAATGCTGCCAGGAGCAAGGTTTTCGGAGATGCTTTCACAATCACACCTCTCACCGTTTCGATTTGTGAGGGTCACACCGTGCAAAGCGCTTACAAGTTTGAAACGGGCAGTGTTATAACTTCCTGCTTCCAGCCGGAGGGTTGCGTAACGACCTCAGGTCGGGACAGAAGTCTTTATCGATGTTGCCCTGGAAAGGATCCACAGGGATTTGCCGAGTGCATCACGCACAACACAAAAGTCTTGGCGGATAGCGTCCCCGTCGTCGATCGCTGACGGGACCCGCATGAGCTTTAGTCTATTTAACCTGTCTGCCAGTTGAAAATCTGCCGACCCAACACGCTGCGGGAGTTTCTTGGCGACGAGTATACATCTGGCGCGCGAGAAAGTTGTCGGGTTGACGAAATTCAGAAAGTCGGGAGTCCGTTTGAGCGTCGAATAGTGGTAACACAGATTCTGGTGGGACAAGAATAGGCTGACGCTCATTGTTCGCGATGACCGGAACTCCTTGCAGACCGGGAATCTCGGGCTGTTGTCGGAAGGAACCGTCATCCCGTCTCGCGGGTGCACGGCGGAAAGAATGAAGGACCCCGCCCTTAGTCTGATGCGTGCATCCTGCACATGATCTGACCTGCCCGCGTATGGAGACGGATAAGTCCTGTGAAACGCGCTCGTCGTCAGTTCTGCGATTGATAACGAGAAGCCGACTTTTGGTTACCTATCGGATCTCGGTGAGTGCCTCGGCGATCATGCACTCACCGAGATCCGCCGATTTCAGATGGCCGAGAAGCCGCCGTCGACAGCCAACTCCACCCCATTCACCTAACTCAAATGAAGAAAGAAACAGCGCGACCGCCGCAATTTCCTCAGGACGACCCATCTTTCCCCGCGGGATCAGGATTCGAACATCTGCCTCGTCTCCTTGTCGAGTCGCTGGGAATCCGGTGTGTCGACCTGACCCGGGCTCAGCACGTTCACCCGGATATTCCTGCCCTTCAGTTGGTTGAGCCACGTGCGTGCGAATTAGCGCCAGTATCTAAGAGCGCTTGGGAAGGCGCGGCTTTTGAGATGCCTCAGCCGGGAGATCCAAGTTGATCCCCGTATCGACGAACACTGACTCGTCAGGCGGAGTAGGTCATGCGCTGATTCGGTAGGGTCTTCGACCGCCAAATGAAGATCGCGATGCGCCTGCTGGATGCGGTCCACTTCCGATGCCTGAACACGCGCGCGGCAGGCTGTACGGTTCAGAAGGCGTTGCCGCTGTTCAACGTATTCGTTGACTTTACGAATCGTTTCGTGTGGTATTAATCTCGATAGGTCAGGGCCTGGAGCTCGCGGCCATCTCGGATGCCCGCGCCAGTGCTTGCGTGTCGACATACTCCCGGACGTTCGTCAATTTGCCATTTCGAACGGTAATGTCGAAGACCCAATGGTCTTCAAATGTCTTATTCGTGGCTTTGATTCTCCCTGTAGCGAAGCCGACGACCACAACCCGGTCTTCCTTCGCTATGAACTCAGGGGGCTGTGGGTACGAGGTTTCCACCGTTTCGTTAGCCTTCTGAAGTAAATTCTCCAATCCCGCGTGCCCGCGGTGCGTGCCGGCCAGCGGCCAGTTCTCGCCCGGAATGATCCACTCAATATCTTCGGCAGACAACGCCAGCAAACCTTGCTTATCGCGGCTACCGAGTGCCGCAAGAAAATTCTTCACAATCTGGACATTCTCTCGTGTGCTCATCAACATCTCTCCATTTCCCTTACATCGGATCGCGTCCGATCGTTCTATTCCAAACTGACTTTAAGCTGCTTTTCACTTCTTGAGCGAAACTCTCGAAAGTCGATTTTTTGCTCAGGTCCAGTTTCAGCGCGACAGCCCTCACACCACCGCTATTTTTTCGATTTCTCTCACGACTTGATCTGCACACTCCTTACTAGACCTGAGCCATGCCCCCATCGACGGCGAGATCCACGCCGGTGATATATGAACTTTCATCGGAGGCGAGGAACATGACTGCGGCAGCGATTTCCTCGGGCTTGCCCCTGCGACCGAGTGGAATCTGCGAGGTGAACTGGGCGACCGCTTGCTCGGCCTGTTCAGCGGTGAGGCCCGTCGTCGTCGCTAAGGCAGGGGTATCGATTGCTCCGGGGCTCATACACTTCACGCGGATCTTGCGGTCTTTCAACTCCATAGTCCAGCCGCGCGCGAAGTTGCGCACAGCCGCCTTACTCGCGGCGTAGGCGGTAAAGCCTGGGAGTCCCAACACGTTTGAGACCGAAGAGTTCAGGATAATCGAGCCGCCGTCTTTGAAGAGGGGAAGGGCCTTCTGCACCGTAAAGAAGGTTCCCTTTACGTTCACGTCGAAGGTCTGGTCGAAATGTCCCTCGGTAGCCACCGCGAGCGGTGCGATTGTACCCGCGCCCGCGTTCGCAAAGAGTATGTCGATGTGATCATGTTTCTCTTTCACAACGGCATAGAGGCGATCCAGATCTTCCAAGCGCGATACGTCGCCTGTGACCGTTGTAACGTTTCTCTTGATGAAGGCTGCGGCCTCCTTCAGCTCTTTCTCTCGTCGCCCAGTGATTACTACATAGGCGCCTTCTTCCACGAAGCGCTTGGCTGTGGCCAAGCCAATACCGCTACTTCCGCCTGTGATAACCGCGATTTTTCCCGCCAATTGTTGTCCATGGTTATTACTCATATGTTTTTTCCTTTTTGTTTTTCGTTGTTTTTTTATGTTGCATTTACGCTATTCCTCCAAAGCTGACATAGTCATCGATTACTGCTCCTTCTTGAACAAATCCTGGAAGATGAGCTGACCCCAAGTGCGGCCGCGTGCGTGCACCAGCGCGCCACCCTCGTTGAACTTTCCCAACTTGACGGGTGCGAATCCGAGTTGTTTGGCCAAATCCGCCACGGGAGCGGTCGCGTCCTCGTCGTCGCTCGACAGAAAGACGACCCGATGGCCGCCCTCGACGATCGGATCGGTAGCCAGGGTGGCCGCAACTAGGTGATTAAAGCCTTTCACGACCTTGGCGCCGGTGAAGGACTTCGCGACGAAGGCGGAGGACAGGAGACCGTCCAGCTCTTCAGGGGGAACTCCGAACGCGTTCGTCGCGTCGATGACTGTCTTGCCTTCCCAGCTCGGCAGGGCCTTCGCAACCTCACCATGTTCCCCGAACGGGACGGCCAAGATGATTGTGTCGGCCTTGAGCGCATCCCGCAGCGACTTGGCAACGACCGTGGGTCCAATCGCCCGAGCCTCCGGTGCCAGCGCCTCGGGCGGCCGGCGACTCGCGACTGTCACGTTGATGTTTTTACGGGCGAAGGCGTGGGCGAGGGCCTGGCCTATCTTGCCGAATCCTACAATTGCGTAGCTCATATATTCTCCTTTGGTTTACCGAACCCTACGGCGCTCCGAATAATCGAATGGAGTGCCGTAGGGCGAGTGGGTCAGATTTGCGCTAGGCCGCCGTCGACAGCGAGCTCGCTGGCGGTCATGAAGCTGCTGTCCTCCGACGCGAGAAAGGCAGCCGCCGCCCCGATCTCCGCCGGATCGGCCATGCGCTGGAGCGGAGTCATCGAGGCGTAGACCTTCTGGCCCTCCTCGCCTAGCGCTGCCTTCGCGAGTTCGGTCGCCGTCGGCCCGGGTGACAGCACGTTTACCCGGATGCCGGTGCCCTTCAGGTCTTCCGCCCAGGTCCGCGCGAGGTTGCGCACTGCCGCCTTGCTCGCGCTGTAGACGCTCATTGTCGGGGCGCCCGTGGTGCCGGCGCTCGAGCCGGTCAGAATGATCGAACCGCCCTTGCCCATCAGTGGCAGCGCCTTCTGGACGGTAAAGATCGTACCCTTCACATTGGTGTCGAAAGTTTCGTCAATGTGCTCGGCGGTGATCTTGCCGAGCGGAAGCGGGCTTCCCGCCCCGGCATTGGCGAAGACGATGTCGAGGGTTCCGCGCTCGGCCTTCACCGCCGCGTAGAGTCGGTCGAAAATCGCGGGCGCCCTAGCCTTGAATTGAGTGCAAATCAGTCAAAACTGCTGCATTGCTGGGCTATGTTTGCGATACAGATTATTGCCTAATTATGATAATATATATCGCATAGGAGGAGGCAATTATGCCCTCTAGCACTTTCGCAAATTCAGGCCGTCACCAGCATTGGGACATTCAAGAAGGTTCGGCACAGGATCTCGCTCCTGACCTCGAGAACTCCGAAGGCCAAGCGCTGGTGTTCGTCTCTCATTCCCGAGCGGACGACGAATGGACAAAAACTGTTTTCGAAACCCTTAAGCGAGCATCCCAATTCATCGACGTCCTGATCGACAAACGACAGGAGGACAGTTGGGAAGCCCTTATCGAAGCGCTGATGCCTGATCTTCCGTTGACTTCAAACAGAATGATAGAGGCCAAAATGTTCGCTCAAGCCATGAAAGGGATTTTAGAGAGCGACGATTTTGCCAAGGCCACAGACATCGCTGAAATCGCTCATTTCAGCAAGAGAAATCCAAGCTCCCAGCCGAATAGATGGAAGAAAACTGGACTGATCTTTGCTGTGCCCTACAAGGGAGTCGATCTCTATCCGCTTTATGCCCTAGAGCTCAAAAAAGGAGCAAAACCTCTTCCGATCGTGAAGGAGGTCCTTCAGGTTCTCGCGGAAAAGGACGACTGGCAGAAGGCGTTTTGGTTCGGGAGCGTAAACACTTATCTAAGGAACAAAATGCCGAAAGAACTTCTGAAGTCGAAACCTCAGGAAGTGCTGCGGGCGGCTGAGATCGAGGCGTCGGGAGTACAGCACGGGTAGGAGAACCGCATATCAAATCTCCGACCGGCACACTCGAAGCGACCATCATTCCCTGGGGTCTGGGAAAGACGATATTTCGCGTCCATCCGGATGCGTACGGCAGCGCGCAGTTCAATCCCTCTGCAACTGGCAACGCAAGATTCAGTCCCCTTGTGAATGCAGCGGGCGTGGTCATTCCGACCATCTATGCGGGTACGACTCTGGACTGTGCTCTGATGGAGACCGTCTTCCACGACGTTCCTTTCGCGGCTGGTCCCAAGATCTGGTCAAAGGCATCGCATGTTGCCGGCAAGGTGTACTCGCATCTGACGCTCAGCCGCGATCTCGCTCTGATCGATCTCTCGGCGATCGCCCTACACAAGCTGGGAATTTCCCGGAAGGATCTGATTGAGTCCGAAGGCTCGCAGTATCCCGAGACTCGCGCCTGGGCCTTGGCGCTACACGACCAACATCCGGATGCCGAAGGTCTCACCTGGACTTCTCGCCAGGCCGATCCTGAGCGCGCTATCGTCTTATTTGAAGATCGCCTCACCGGTCCGGCGCTCGTTGCGAGTGGAGCGCCGACTCCACTTCTATTGTCCGACGGCAGTGCAATTCTTGAGATTCTCACCCTTGCGCAGCGACTAGACGTCCTTTTGACTCCTTAGTCGAGGGATCTTCATCCCAGATGGCTTGCGCCAATCTCCCGGTGGGCAGCGCCAACCTGTACCCTTCTCCTACTTTCACAGAGGTCGCCGAAAGCAATCGGCCGTCCGAGCCAGGCTGAAAGAGGGGTGGCATGTCCCATTGACGCAGACACCACAACATCCCAGACGTTTCGGTCTCCAGTTACTCTGATCACTTCCGACAAGCCGACTTGTCGGTACTAACCGCGGTGGATGAGTGACTCGGCGATTTGGCACTCGTCCAGACGCAGCTTCCCCGAGAGCGTGCGTTAGATTTGCTTGCCAAGAATCAGGGGCACATAGCTTCGGGCGTCTTGCAGCAATTGCTCGCGCGCAATACCGGCCCTGGCGCGAAGCTGCAAACCCTGCATCAAGTCAACGAGCGCACGGCCTCGCACCTTGGCAGAGGGTGTGCGAGTCAGGCGCCCCGCCTTCATCTCCTTTTCTAACCGTTTCGCAAAAATATCAGCGGTTGCGGTAAGGCCCTTCGCGACATACGAACGGATCTCCGTTACGCGCTCCGACTGTCCCAGCGCAGCGGCGGCCATCATGCAACCGCCGCGAGCCTCATCCGAAGCGGTATTGACGGTAGCCTCGCAAAAGGCGGTCACGGCCTTGTGGATGTCCGGCTCCGCTTGAAATG
>JBAVUV010000196.1:0-2377 GCA_049696955.1 Candidatus Sulfotelmatobacter sp.
AGGGTGAGAGAAAGGAATGAAGTGCCATCTGGCACAGCGACCGATGTAGCTTGAGTTACGGTCAATTGCGCCTGCAACGCATAAGTTCCGTAGAATCCATCGGACTCGCAGGTGTCGGTCAGACTTCCGCAGGTTACCCACACTCCTCCGCCATAAAAACCGGGGGATGGAAAGTGTCCACCGAGAGGGAATCCCAACGGAGTAATAGCAGCAACATCCCCTACGGAATCTCCAAACTCGAAAAAGTATCCGCTATATGAGGAAAGAGGCAGGGAAGTACTTTTCACTAGACCGATAAAGGAGAAATTCCCCATCGGACCAACTCCGGATGACGTTGCGGAAAGTACTTGATCGGTGGTGGTATCCCATTCCACATTCCCGACAATTCCCTCACAACACGGAGCAGAGAACGGAGGAAGGGACGTGCCCATTTGCACGTCCACGATTGAATCCGCCCGACACGGTGCATCGGCCAGACAGATTATGCCAATGACGGCGAAAGTAAGGAGGAAAGAGGGAATCCAAAACGCTCGCATACATCGCACCTCTCTACAAACTTGAGCGGGTTACGGGTCTCCTTAAACCTTTGGGTGCGGGTCTGCGGAGGTCCAATGGGGAGAACGATTCGGAAACTTGCCAGCGCAATTCTGGTTCCGGGTCTGATGCTTTGTCAAGATTGAATGTTTTTGCAACGTTGCATAGAGTTGCGATCAGTTTATCGGGCGTCCCTGAATTAGGAATGAAATGCTCCCGGCATTCGGGACACTCGAGGCGCTCATCTACTGGGATTCTCCTCCGTCGCGTGATTTTTCGCTTAGAGTTGCCTGAAACTTCCACGGTGCTGGGTCGGATTGCGGCTCAGTCACGAAATCGGATGACGCACGACGTCGAGCAATAGCTTCTCAAGTTCCTCAATATCAGTTCGAATCCCGCCGCGCGACTCCCACCATCGGTCGGGATCAAACAGCGAGTAGCGCGCGGAGCGAACCGTGACTCTCGCCAAGTGGCCCTTCATGGAACGATGAAGCACTCGGCGGAGACGTCGCGAGTGGTCCGAAGTGCTCACCACCACGATTGAGCGAAACCCTTGCTGGTCGCACCATTCGGGAAGCACGCGACCTTCATCCTCGGTTCCGGCTACCTTTTTCGGGATTTGGTCGATGGTGTCGACACCAAGCGCCCTGAGGTACCGAACGGATCGTGCCGCCGCATCTTCGTAGGGGATGCCGCGGCGGATAAATTCGAGGTCCACGGTGTCCGGAGGGTCGGGGAAAACCGCGACTCGCGTGGCCACACCGCTGTGAACAAGATCCGCGGCTTCGAGCATCCCAGCGAAGTCGGCATTTGAAGCCAAGACAATGACGTCGGCGCCCTCGACGCGCTCATTGACAACGAGCGCCCATCCAGCCGCCCGCAGAATCGGTCGTCGAATGGCGGAGATACTAATGCTGGCAGCGCCCAACAGCACGACCACTAACACCATCACGGGCCATCGCGGACGACGAGCGATTACGTTCTGCATGACATTCGATGGCGTCGGCCCGAATTGTCTCATTAACTCGTTTCGCCCGCAATGTGGGGCAGGTGAACACAAAACATCATGCCGTATCTAGGATTTGTTGCGATTCAACTTACTCCGGACGTAAAGTGAAACTCCGATAGCCGCGAGACCCAAAGCCAGGTAATTCCAAGCTTGTCCACCCTCAGGTACGGTAACAGTCTGCTGCGTGCTGTGGTTGTTGTTGCCCGCACCATTACCGTTTTGGCTAGGTGTGGCGGGATTGCAGTGGTTCTCCGGGGCGGCAATTGCAATCACTATGGCCAGAAATAGTGTTTTAATAAAACTCCCTTACCAAAAGTGTACTTACCTTCTGTGTAAGGGGATATGGCATCTCAGTTGTACACTTCCTCCTGTATTACCGCGCCGTAGAACGAAAGTAACCTACACGGAAGTGGTGTGTTGCAAGACATTCACCCTGCCAACGATAACAGGTCATCCGCTGGCGTTCGTACTTTGCTTCCGAAGTTTCTCGACGATACTATCGGGATCGTCTCGATCTGAAAGCAGTATGTCGGTATCAGGAATATTTTCGTCCGGACGCCGCGCAACGTAAGCTACGAGACCGCCTGGGCAGTTCCGCCTGAAAAGACTTGCCAGATCCAGGAAGATGACAAGCGGCGTTATATAACTGGCTATGAAAACGGCATGCCTTCCCATTTCAATCTCGAATCGAGCCTGCAAGGGCGAGGAAACGGATACGATCTCAAAGCCGTTTTTCTGAAGTGCTGATTCGTGGCTGAGTAGCGCTTGACGGTCAGGATTTAGCGACAAGACAGTGGTTTCGTGAGCCATCCCGTCTGCTTGGATGTGGAAATT
>JBAVUV010000197.1:0-15927 GCA_049696955.1 Candidatus Sulfotelmatobacter sp.
TTTTTTACCACCTGTTCCGTGGTTCCCACCCGAATCGCGATCTCTTTATTCTTCATGCCCTGAGTCACGCAGGAAACGATCAGCGTTTCTTTGGGGGTGAGTTGAACTTTCGGGCGGGCTCCGGAAGGCCGCAGGTTGTGGCCGCGAAAGGCTTCCATCACCCACTGAACTGCCTGGTTCTCAAGCCAGGGCTCTCCGGAGGCAACTTTGCGCAGGCAGTCGACCAGCACTTCCGGCTCAACTTCGCGCGATAAAATTCCGTGCGCGCCGCGGCGGAAAAGATCGAGGGTAAGTTGTTCGTCCGATGCGGGAGTAACGACGACGATTTTCAGATGTGGCGCCTGGCGCAAGAGTTCGGTTACGGCTTCCACCGTATTGTGGGCCAGCGCCGATTCGAAAATTAAAACGTCCGCGGAAAATTTGGTTACCGCAGATTGAGTCTGAGGCAGCGTCTCAGCTTGCCCGACCACACGAATGTCATCTTCTAGAGCAAAGATTTTTCGCAGGCCGGCGCGGAAAATCGCCTGGGTATCAGCGAGGATCACGCGGATCAATGGAGTCGATCCACCGTCTTCGTGAACTCCGTGATTTTCGCCGACGCTGAACGTGCTCGCCATCAGTTTCCTTTTGCTCTGCCTTATGCCCGCTCGAAATGGTATTCGTCGATCACTACGCCTACGCCACGACGGCCTTTGTCCTCAAAGCTGCGCACTACGCGGCCATGGCAATCAATCTGAACATCGCAACGGGAGCCGACAACATCTCCCGGAAGCAGGATAGTGAAATCCACCAGCGAACCCACCGGGACGTCGCGATCCATGGCGAAGAGCACTCCGTTGGCGGAAATGTTTTGGGTTTCCGCGGCACAGGCTCCGCTTGTCGATTTCAATTCGACAGGCAAATGCAAAGGAAAACGCGGAGCACTTTGCATTTCAGCGTAGTGCTTGATCGCAGTCTGCTGCTGCGCTTCCGACGTCAACTGCTGCTCTGTCGCTTCGCCTGACACTGTTCCGACGGACCTTCCCTCCGGACGCGTGTTGACCGTCCGGACTTCCAACAAATTCTTGGCGCAGACTCTTAACGAACTTATGGGCAGCGTACACCCCGGAATCAGGGTCGCAAAGTTACGGAAGTCATGGAACGATAGGGCTTTAACTGCTTGCGGATGAGAGGATTACAACGAATCAATGTACTGTTTCGCGGGATCTGCGGTTTTTATCGGCAGCCTAGAATTTTGTCACTTCGGTGAAGTTAAAATCGCGGACCCTCATGGCCGGGACGACCATGTCGAACGATTCTTCTCCACAGGAACGGAGAGGCGCGCTCATGGCGTCGACGCTCGATAGCATCTGGATCAAACTTTGATTGAAACGAAAATTCCGCACGCCCTGCCGCACCTGTCCGTTTTCCACAAGAAAGGTGCCGTCGCGGGTCATTCCGGTGACGATTTTTTCGTAGGGATCAACTTCGCGGATATACCACAGACGCGTGACCAACACACCACGTTCCGTGGAGGCGATCATCTGCGCCAGACTTTGCGGATCTGACGGGGCGGCGAAGACGATGTTGAGCGGCATCTCACCTATCTCATTCGGCAGGGCGAATCCGTGGCCGGTGGCCGCGATTGGCCCAACTTTATCTTTATATTCGGAGCGCTGCATGCGCGCTGCCGTGGCGCGCGCGTAAACCACACGCTTGACGACTCCGTTTTCGACGAGCGGCACAGGTTGCCGCCGCACGCCTTCGCCGTCAAAGGGAGAGCCGCTTTGCAGGGGATGAGTCACGTCATCCCAGATTGTGATGTTATCGCCGAAGAGTTTGCTGCCGATTCGACCGGTGAGGAATGAGCGCTGGTCGAGGATCGCCATACCGGAGTAATCCCAAAACATGAAGCCAACGATGTCGAGCACGGCGGAGGGTTCGAGAATCACCGTATACTTCCCTGCCGGAATTTCAGCCGGCTTTGCGGAGTCGATGGCCTTCTCGGCTGCAGTCTCGGCCAGATTGAAGGGATCGAGATTGGTCACATCCGGCGAGTTGGCTTTCTGCCATCCGGAAGAATCGGCCGCCAGCATGGTGATGGAAACTTCCGCCAAAGTTTGCGTGTGCCAGCGGCTGAGATCACGCGAGTTGAAGACGCCTTCGACCGACTCGGAGCTGGAAAAAATTCCGGCGGTGGTGAGCTCGCGCTTTTTAGCAACGTCGACGATTTTTTTTACACTTTCGGCGCGAAGCTGAGGCGTGAGGGCGGCGGTCTGCGCGAAGTACCGGGATGGCAGTTCGGTGGCTGTTGAACCGCCGGTAGAGTCTGACTCGGCTTCCCGCGAATCGGGAACGGGCAAAAGATCCGGATCCGGGTGCTGTACCTTTGCCAGACTCTCTGACGATTCGACTACACGCCGCAAGCTGTCATCGTCGAACTTATTCGTGGTAGCGCGAGCGGTGCGTCCGCCGAAGACGGTACGAACGGAAACGACGTGGTTTTCATCCTCCACATTTTGATGAATCGTGTTATTCGCAAAACGGGTGAGCGCGAAGCTTCCGCCGGAGAAAAGAACTTCGACTTCGTCGGCAGAGGAGAGTTTCTTGATGCGATCGAAAATGTCGGCGGCTTGATCTTGAGTCAGCATTCGCTAGTTATGATTTCGTCCCCTGATTTCGTGCTGAGCTAGCTTCCTTTGTACGCGCTCCCGACTTTGATCCCGCGAAAGCGCGACGGCGCTGCACCATGGCCTGTGCCCATCACCTGTTGCGGCTGGCCTTTGCCGCAATTCGGCGTGCCCCAGAGAGTCCACTCGTCGCGGGAGCAGATGGCGTCGAGCGAATTCCAGAATTCGGTAGTGATGCCGGAATACGAAGGATTCTTCACCATGCGCACACGCTTGCCGTGTTTGATCTCCCAGCCGATCTCGCAGCCGAATTGAAAGTTGTAACGCTTGTCGTCGATCGACCAGGAGCGGTTGGTCTGCATCAGAACGCCGTGATCAGTGGACGCAATCAGTTGCTCGAGGCTCAACGGCTTCTCGCCAGGCAGCAGGCTGATGTTGGTCATGCGAATCATCGGGAGACGATTCCATCCTTCGGCGCGCAGAGTTCCTCCGGAACGATTCTCGCCGATGGTGTGAGCTGTCTCGCGGGAACTGAGATATCCGGTAAACAATCCGTTGGTGATGATCGGCGTGCACTGCGCGGGAACGCCTTCGTCGTCGAAGCCGAACGTTCCGAGGCCGGGTCCGTGCTCCTGGCGGGCGTCGGCGACAACGTTCACGATCTCGCTGCCGTAACGCAGAGTGCGTAGCTTGTCGAGCGTGAGGAAAGAAGTGCCGGCGAAGTTCGCTTCCATGCCCAGCACACGGTCGAGTTCTATGGGATGTCCGATGGATTCGTGGATCTGCAATCCCAACTGAGAACTATCGAGAATAATGTCGAACGTGCCTTCGGGACATTGGTCCGCATGATGCAACGCGACCGCTTCTTCCGCGATGCGACGGGCGTTTTCGACCAGCTTCAATTCATCGATCAGTTCGTAGCCTTTGTTTTGCCATTGACCACCATAAGAGTTCGGGTAGGAGCGTTTCTGAATTTCGTTTCCGGCGAAGGCATACGCCGCGTAGCCTGCGCCCGCGGAATACTTTGTCTGATGAATGTCGGCCCCCTCCGACGAAACGAACCATTGCTCTTCACGATTGAAGTTCAAATTACTCTCGGCCAAAGTAATCCCGGAAACGGCGCGAAGTTCGGAGTCGATGTTCAGCAGCAGAGCAATATTTTGTTCCACGGAAATCGAGAACGGGTCGATCAAGTGAGGCGTGGTCCATTCGGCGGTTACCGGCTTTTCGGGAGCGAGGCGAACATCCTCTTGCTTCACCTGGGCCGAGGCGCGGGCGATTTCGACGGCGCGGGCAGCCGTGGCTTCCACTCCGGAACGCGACAAATCTTCGGAAGCTGCGAATCCCCAGGCGCCGTCGGCGAGCACACGGACGCTCAGGCCAGTTGATTCGGCGTCGGAGGCGCTGCCGACTTTGCCGTTCTTGGTTGTGAGCGCGCGGCTTCTGTGGCTGACGATGCGGGCATCGGCATAGCTTGCGCCGCGCATCGTAGCAACGTTTAAAGCCCAGTTGGCGATCTCTTTCATGCAGAACTTCAAATTTACCACGAAGAACGAAAGACCAGAGTCATTCACCACAAAGGGCACGAAGGTACACGAAGTTCAGTTGCTACCGGCACGCAGGAATTTATGGTGTGGCTCGCGCGACATCCAGTGCTTGCCGCACTGCGAGCAATTCCTTCAATACTTCGCGGAGTTTGGTGGATTCCAGCGCGTTCGCCCCGTCGGATTTCGCGATCTTCGGATTGTCGTGCACTTCCAGAAAAATGCCATCCACGCCGGCGGCCACCGCGGCGCGCGCCAGAACCGGGATGAATTCAGGCTGGCCGCCGCTGACCGCAGGACCGCGTTCGTCGGCTTGAGCCGAAGGCAACTGCACGGAATGAGTCGCGTCGAACACGACGGGCGCGAACTTGCGCATGATGGGAAGTGAACGCATGTCGACAACGAGATTGTTGTAGCCGAAAGTCGCCCCGCGCTCGGTCAGAAAGACTTGTGTGTTTCCTGCCTCGCGGCATTTCTCCACCGCGTGCCTCATGTCCCATGGCGAAACGAATTGACCTTTCTTGATGTTCACGGCGCGGCCGCTGAGCGCAGCTGCGACCACGAGATCGGTTTGGCGGCACAGGAATGCAGGAATTTGCAGTACGTCGACTACTTCCGCGACCTTGGATACGTCACTCACTTCATGAACGTCGGTCAGAACCGGAATCTGCAGCTCGCTTTTAATCTTTTTCAGAATGCGTAAGCCTTCCTTCACGCCGGGTCCACGGAAGCTGCGGATCGAAGTGCGATTGGCTTTGTCATAGCTGGCTTTGAAGATAAGGGGGAAACCAAGAGCCCGCGTCACGCCTTTAATAATTTCGGCCATGCGAATGGCGTGCTCTTCGCTCTCAATGACGCACGGGCCGGCAATGAGAAAAAGATTTCCCGAGCCGATGTGGACATCGCCGACTTGGAAGGAAGAAATCAAAAGCCAAACCTTTTACCGCCGAGCACGCAGAGAGCGCCGAGATAGAACCAGGGAAACCCAAATCGCAATTGCCTTTCTCGGCGTGCTCGGCAACCTCGGCGGTAAAGTTCCTGCTATCTGCGCGTAACTTTTTCCGGACGGTGAAACATCTCTACCGCGGCAACTTCTTTTTCGGCTCGGCGCTCCGAGCCGTGCTTATACGCGGCTGCGATGAACGTGCTGAACAATGGATGTGGCTCCAGCGGCTTCGATTTAAATTCTGGATGAAACTGGCATCCGATGAAATGCGGATGGTCCGATAGTTCCACCATTTCAACATAGGTGCCGTCGGGCGTGGAACCGGAGATGCGCAGCCCTGCCGCAACCATTGGCTCTTCGTACTCGCGATTGAATTCGTAACGATGGCGGTGGCGCTCGCTGATCTCCAACTTGCCGTAGATCTTGTGCGCCAGCGTGTTGGGCTCAATTTTGCAAGTCCACGCGCCTAAACGCATGGTGCCGCCAAGTTCTTCCACTCCGCGCAACTCGCGCAATTTGTAGATCACGCGATGCGGGGTGGCTTGATCGAACTCACTCGAATTCGCGTCGGCAAGTCCGACCACGTTGCGTGCGAATTCAACGCACGCGGTCTGCATCCCAAGACAAATCCCGAAGTAAGGAACTTTATTCTCGCGCGCATAACGGATCGCAATCAGCATGCCTTCAATGCCGCGCTTGCCAAAACCGCCGGGAACGAGAAGTCCGTCGTACCCCTCGAGCTGCGCTTTGTAGCTTTCATCGCCGGTTTCCAAGCCTTCGGCTTCAATCCAGTTCAATTGAAGTTTCAAATTGTGCGCCAGCGCTCCGTGAATCAACGCTTCCTTTAGCGATTTGTAGGAGTCCTCATATTCGACATACTTGCCTACGATGCCGATTGTCACCGTATCTTTCGGGTTGTACACGCGGTGCACAATGTCTTCCCACTTCGAAAGATCGCGGTCCTTCGCCTCCATGCGAAGATATTTCAGCACCAGGGTATCCACGCCTTCGTTCGCGAATACCAGCGGCACTTCGTATACGGAAGCCACGTCCTTAGCCGTAATCACTGCTTCTTCCTGAACGTTGCAGAAGAGTGCAATCTTTGACTTGAGGTCCTTTGCGAGAAAACGGTCGGTGCGGCAGAGCAGGATGTCGGGCTGGATTCCAATGCTCAGCAGCTCCTTCACCGAGTGCTGCGTGGGCTTGGTTTTGAGTTCCTGCGCGGCGGCGATGAAAGGCACCAGCGTGACGTGGACGAATAACGTATCGTCGCGGCCCAGTTCCTGGCGCATCTGGCGGATCGCTTCCATGAACGGCAGCGATTCGATGTCGCCCACCGTCCCGCCAATTTCAACGATCGCCACGTCTACATCCTGCGCCACTTTTTTCATTGCTGCTTTGATTTCGTTTGTGACGTGCGGAATTACCTGCACTGTTTTTCCGAGATAATCGCCGCGGCGTTCTTTGGCGATGATCTGTTCGTAGAGACGGCCGGTGGTCCAATTATTGTCGCGGGAAAGTTTGGCGTGAGTGAAGCGTTCGTAATGGCCGAGGTCGAGATCGGTTTCCGCGCCGTCGTCGGTAACGAAGACTTCGCCATGCTGAAACGGCGACATCGTCCCGGGATCGACGTTGAGGTAGGGATCGAACTTCATCAGGTTCACTTTCAAGCCGCGGCTCTCCAGCAGGCAACCGATGGAGGCAGCGGCCAGTCCCTTGCCCAAAGAAGACACAACTCCGCCCGTCACAAAGATGTACTTCGCTGGCATCTCTTCCTCGCTTTAAATTGTGATTGAAAATTGGTGCAGGTGGGGTGCACGAACAATTATGGCAGAAGATGGCTGTGGAAGGAAATAGGAGAATGAAGACAGGAATTCATTAACCACGAAGGACACGAAGTTTCACGAAGGTTAATCGGCTCGCGGTTTAGCAGAGGTCGCGTTGACTATCCTGGAGATGTGGGCGAAAATGATTCAGCACTTTCCCGCGATCCCGATTCTTCGGGCTTTCCGGTCGTGGGCCTGTGGCGCAGCTGGGAGCGCGCTTCCATGGCATGGAAGAGGTCGTCGGTTCGATCCCGACCAGGTCCACCAAATTCTCTCAATGACCTGCCGGCTCAAGGAATGCTAGGCTTGTCGTGTGAACCTGCGGCTGCCTGACCTTCTTCTTTCTCCGCTCCTTATCCTGATCCTGGGGTGGATTTTTCTTGGCACGGTACAAACTGCGTCCGCGGCGAATTGGAACGTGCAGGCCCAGCCTGCGCGGCTGGTCAACGGCGGCCCGGTTCTGTTTCAGATCAAACCGCCGCAGAGGTTGCAATCGCTAAGCGGGAGTTGGCTCGGCCATGAAGTGGTTTTCAGCTTCGATGCGAGCAGTAAGACCTGGTTCGCGCTGGCTGGCGTAAGCCTGGAGACTGCTCCCGGTACTTACGCGCTTGAGCTAACCGGAGAAACCAAAGCTGGAAAAACCTCGAGCACGAAAATTTCTTTCAGCCACAAGTTTGCAGTTATCCGCGCCAAATATCCGAAGATCGCAGTCAAGCTCAGCGTGGAAGGCAAGTTCACCGAGCCTACTCCGGAACAGGTGAAGCAAATCCAGGAAGGGCACGAAATCAAGAAAGACTACCTGAACCGTGTGACGGCGGAGCGCGAATGGTCGGGGCAATTTAGAGCGCCAGTGGAAGCTTCGATCTCTGACGTTTTTGGTTCGGTCCGAATTTTTAATGGCAAGACGTCGAGTCCCCATCAGGGCATGGATTTCCGCGTTCCCAGCGGAACGCCCGTGGCGGCGATGAACGACGGCACCGTTCTTCTTGCGCGTCCGCTCTATTTCGAAGGCGGCTTTGTGGTATTGGATCACGGCCAGGGGCTGCTGACGCTTTACTTGCATCTCTCCGAGTTCAAAGTAAAAGAGGGAGAAGAGGTAAAACGCGGGCAGGAAATCGCGCTGAGTGGCGGCACGGGCCGGGCCACGGGGCCGCATCTGCACGTGGCGGTGCGGTGGCAGGGGACGTATCTTGATCCGGAGCGGCTGTTGCAGTTGCGATTGCCGTCGGTGGCGGGCAGCAATTAGCAATTAGTATTCAGGCTGCGCGGTGTTGCGAATGGCTAACCGCCAATCGCCAACTGCTCGCCGTCTCACGCGTTTCCGCCGGCCAGGCCTCTCAGTCCTCTGGCAGGGATATCACTTAACGCGTCCTTTAAAGATTCCTTCAACTCCAGATTGCGAATCAGGCGGTGGAGGTAATTGGGATGCACGCCCAGGATTCGGGCGGCATCGGCATAACTGCCCTGGGTTTGCTCGACGGCGTCGCGAATGAGTTGCTTCTTCAATTCTTTCACCGCAGCGTGATATTTCGCTTCGGTCATCTCCGGCGGCGGAGTGCGCTCCAGCAATGATTCCGGGAGATCCTCGGGCAAAATCATGTCGGAAGATCCCAACACCAGCGCGCGTTCAATCGCATTTTCCAACTCCCGCACATTGCCGGGCCAATCGTAATTCACCAGGCAGGATAAGGCTTCGCGGGAAATCGGGCGTGGCTTCACTTTGCAACGCTTGGCGTGCTTCTGCACAAAGTGCCGCGCCAGCATGGGAATGTCTTCGCGACGCTCGCGCAGCGTGGGCATCGTCACCCTCAGCACAGCCAGGCGGTAATACAGATCTTTGCGGAAGGCGCCTTCGCGCACGGCCTGCTCAAGATTGCAGTTCGTAGCGGCGATGAAACGAATGTCAACTTTGATGGGATGAGTGCCACCGACACGCTCGAACTGGCGTTCCTGCAACACTCGCAAAAGTTTGACCTGGAGCGCCGGAGCGAGTTCGCCTATTTCGTCAAGAAATACTGTGCCGGTGTCGGCAACTTCCAGCCTGCCCTTCTTGAGTGCCGACGCTCCCGTGAAGGCGCCTCGTTCGTGGCCAAAAAGATCGCTTTCCAGGAGCGTCTCCGGAATTGCGGCGCAGTTGATTGCGACAAACGGCTTATCAGCTCGTGGGCTGTTGCGGTGCAAGGCTCGCGCAGCCAATTCCTTGCCGGTTCCGCTTTCGCCCTCGATCAATACGATTGAGTCGGTCGGGGCCACGCGCTTCAGAAACTGGTAAAGCAGTTTCATCTGTGCGCCTTCACCCACCAGACTTTTTTCCTGACTCACCTCGATGGTCAGCCGCTCATTTTCTTGTTCCAGCCACTGCAGGCGGCGGGCATTCTCCAGCGCAATTGCGGATATACCCGCGATTGCCGTCACCAGCTGAAGATGCTCTTCGCGGAGCCGGCTACCGAGGGTATTGCTGTCGAGATAGATGCATCCGATGACCCTCTGAAACACGGTCAGAGGTACACATAGCAGCGAGCGGACCTGAGAGGCGACCAGGCTTTCTACTGCGCGGAGATCGCCGCTGCTGGGCACGTCGCTACCCAAAATCGCAATTCCCTGCTCGAGCACCTGACGCGCCACGGTGCGGCTCACATTTACCAGCTGCGGCTGTTCGGTCTGCCGCGTGCGCCCAAACAGAGAATTAAATTGTTGGCCTTCCCGATCCGCCAGCAGAATCGCTCCCCGGCCGGCGGGCACGACTTCAAAAATCAGGTCCAACAACTGTCCTTGCAGATCGTCGAGATCGCGAATGGCATGCACGATGCGGCTGATCTTCAGCAAAGCATTCAGGTTTCGAGCCACGTGCGAGGTCGCGGGCAACTCGCGCAGTAACCGATCCGGCTGCAGATAGACCACGTCTTTGGGATCGATTACCGTGGTTTCGGCGGTGCGCTGCGCGTCCTCAAATTCGACCCGGCCGAGAGCTGAGACATCCTCATCTTCCAGCAAGAATAGAAAAGAAGAATCTCCGGCGGCAATCTCATCCCCGTGTTTCAGCCATTGTTCCTGGACGCCCATGCCATTGACGAGGGTTCCATTGCGGCTGTCCAAATCCCGCACTTGAAACTTTCCCTCTCGGCTCAAGAGTGCGCAGTGCTTCCGCGAAACCGAAGGGTCGATTACCGCAATGCCGTTCGATGCCTCCCGCCCAATGGTGACTTCGCCCTCGGCGAGCGGGATGGCGGAATCCTTCAAAGGACCGGAAAGCACCAGGAGTCTGGGACGCAAGCTTCCTCACCTCGTGCCCTTCTTATCATACTTTGGAGATAAATTCCTATTTGAACTCAGTCCATTCCAATCCGAACAGATAGGGGTACTATCTGATCGGATAGGGAGTCGGGATTCTCGGGGAAACGTGTAAACCCTTTGGTGGCTCCTTAAGCCTTTTACTTCCGTTAAGTTGCAGCCGAAAAGGCTTTTTAATCGCCGACTTTGCCGACTGGCATGTGGGTTGCAACGAAGGTAAGTGCGCCACGGCTTGGCAAAAAGCGATGGGGGAAGCGCTTTTTGAAAACAGTTATTGCTGAGCTGCGCAATCAGGGATCCGAGGGGCCCCCTCATCGGAGCCCTGATTTTTTTGGGGTCAAACAAATAGCGTTTATCCGGCGAGGGCTGAAGAGGGAGAGAGCGCAGGCAGGGGGACCGCAGTGCCCTCACGATAGGTAACGCTGTTGCCCGAGATGGCCGGAACGCGATCGCCGGGCACCAGAATTCCAACCAGGTTCAACGGATCGGCAGCCGATAGCGTAATCGTGCCCTGCGCCGAGTCGAGCTTGCGCATTGCTCGCACTGACTCCACTGCGACCGGCAAGGCAAACTGCTCGCCGAGAAATCCATCGACAAAACGGCCGCCGCGAATCTCGCCGCGATCTTCCAGTCGACGGAAGGCCATCAGCAATTCGCGCCAAGGCGGAAGGTTCGCCTCGCGGGCCAGCACATCGCGGATAACGATTCCGTAGCGGCGCAACAGCATCCAGCAAGCTGCCTCGACGGCACGAGGCCGCTCGACTACTTCGTCGGCATGGAGCAGCGCCCAGCGCCCGGCATTGTGCCGCGGACGCGTGGTGCGGCCGCTACCTTGTCCCGCGCGCCGTTTGGGATCGATCAAGGAGCGCAGATTGTCGAAACCGTCGGCGGTCACCAGACCTGCGGCTACCAGTTCCCACAGTGCGGTCTCGATTTCCGCTTTTAATTTTCCCGTGCCGCGAACGATGGCAGCAAAGAACGACGCTCCGCGCTGCCGCAGAAAATCGAGCACCAACTGCGCTCCATGGCCCAGACCGTTGTTTGCGCCTGGTTGCGCGCCGGGATGCCGCGGCGTCATCCAGTCGGCATCTTCCCTAACGAAGAAGGTGATGGGCGCAACGCTGGTGGGAATCACGCGACGCTGACGCGGAGCGGGCGCGCCCGGATCAGCCTCAGTGGCGCCGCTGGCATGGGCGGAGTCCAACGTCGCCGGATGGGGCGATAGTCTTCCCCAACCAACCGCCCCGGTGAGACAAAGCTGATCCAGCCATTTGGGATCATAGTCGACGATGCGGCGAGCCAGCACTTGCCGCTCCCATGCATTCGCCGGAATCTCAAAACCTTGCAACTGGCGCAGCACTTCAAGCGTGCCGCGTTCTCCGGAGACTTGCGTTCCTGGCGCAAGATGTTGCCACTGCAGAAGCCACTGCATGAACTGCGCCGCGGTGACCGGCTCAATCTGTTTGCGCAAGGTGGCGACGGTAAGCCGGTGAATGCGCGCCAGCAGCCGCCGCTCGCACCATTCGATCTCGTGCTCGTGTGTAGAGAATGTGGGGACAGCCGCACCCGGCTGTCCGACCGAGCGCAGCTCGGCAGCAGTGCCACTGAAGTTTCCCCGTAGAACGGTCCCGCTTGCTTCCATGCGGAGAAGAGCGCTCGTAATTTCAGACGCTGCAATGCCCAAAATTTCTGCGAGCTGACTCGCGGTGATCGGCCCAACATGCGACATCCAGCCGGTAACCAGAGTAAGCAGACCATCATCGCGAGTGGGAACGGCGGTTTCGACTTCCGGTAACTGCGGTGCAAATTGGGCCTCGGGAAGGAGCACTGAGAAAGTGCGGACGCGTTCCGCCGCGACCCAATATTGCCGCCCGTCGAATGAAGCCGTTCCTGCCCTGCCTTCACTTACCAGTCGTTCGAAGTGGCTTCGCCAGTTATTTCCGGCTGCGGTTATGGCCGCAAGAGCAAGTCGAGCTTCGCTCGACTGGACAGCCGGGGGCGGCTGTCCCCACATGTACTCTTCTGGAAGAGCCACCAGAGTGTGCAGCACGTCATGTAATTCATCGGCATCGCGCACATCGGGCCATGCTTCCTCGCGGACTTGTGCAATCGCAGCCTGATCGAGGCCGCCCACTTCTTCGAGTACGGATTCCGGCAGCATTCGCCGCATCTGCACGGCGCGGGCGCGGCGCTCTTCCAGCGGCGCATCGTCGAGATAGGCATAGGGATTCGCATTCAGAATCTCGTGCGAAAACTG
Source organism: Candidatus Sulfotelmatobacter sp. (assembly GCA_049696955.1). Taxonomy (GTDB): domain Bacteria; phylum Acidobacteriota; class Terriglobia; order Terriglobales; family Acidobacteriaceae; genus Sulfotelmatobacter. The sequence goes on from JBAVUV010000197.1 coordinate 12,474, forward strand.
CGACGGCACCGGCGTGTCGACGGCAATGCAACGAATCCGTCCGTCAGCGAGGCCAGTGAGCAACGATTTCAGGCCGTCAATATCCATCGCCTCGGTGAGCACATCTTTCATTACTTCACTCACCAGTGGATGATCAGGAATTTGGCGATCGCCCTGGATGTTTTCGAAGCATGCGGCGGCGTCGGGAAAAACCGAGGCCAGCAAATCATCGGAGCGCATCCGCTGAATCTGCGGCGGAACTTTCTTGCCGTTTTGAAAGCGCAGCAGAGCCAGAGCGCGATTTGCATCCCAGCGCCAGCGCGTGGCGAAGATCGGAGAATCGAGAGCGGCCTGTTCCAGAATTGGCTGGACGGTTGCCGCCTGCAGAAAATTAAAAACGTCTGCCAGGGGAAAGCTGTGCTGCTCGGCCAAAGCAATGTTCAGTCCATTATCGGTGGCCGCTGCCTGCAATTCAAAGTTGAATCCGACGCAGAAACGTTTGCGCAGAGCGAGGCCCCAGGCTTTGTTTATGCGTCCGCCAAAGGGCGCGTGGATCACAAGCTGCATGCCCCCGGCCTCATCAAAGAAGCGCTCCGCGATTACAGTCGTCTGCGTTGGCACCGCGCCCAGCACGGCGCGCCCTTGCAGAACGTACTCAATCGCCTGCTCCGCTCCGGAATCATCCAGGCCGCATTCGTCTTTAAGCCAACTCACCGCAGATGCCACGTCCGGCTGCGTTGCCGAGAATCCTACGGGCGACGTATGCGGCAGCATCTCGCTGATCTTTTGCCGCAATGTACCGATGTGCTGGGAAAGTTCCTGGGTCCGCGCAGGCGCTTCGCCGCGCCAGAACGGTACGCTGGGGGGCGCGCCGTGAGCATCCTGGACCAGCACACGGCCCGCGTTGGTTTCGATCCGGCGAATCATCCACGAGGTGTTTCCCAGCAGCATGATGTCGCCGCGATTGCTTTCCACGGCAAAATCTTCGTCCACAGTACCCACGACGAGTCCATCGGGCTCGGCGACCACGGCGTAAAGCGAGTTGTCGGGAATCGCTCCACCGCTGGTGATGGCCGCCAGCCGCGCTCCGCGACGAGCGCGCAACTTGCCGTTCACTCGATCGCGGTGAATGTAGGCACCATAACGTCCGCGCCGCGCCGCGATTCCCTCGGCCAGCATTTCCAGAATCGACTCGAACGTGGCACGCGTTAAATTGCGATACGGATATGCGCGCCGCACCAGCGCAAACATCGCATCTTCGCTCCACTCCTCGGCTGAGCAGGCCGCCACGATCTGTTGCGCCAGCACATCCAGTGGAGACTCTGGAATCATCAATCGATCCAGATCGCCCTGCCGAATGGCGCGCACTAAGGCTGCGCATTCGAGCAGATCGTCGCGCGTGGTCGCGAACAGGCGACCCTTGGGAACCGCACCGCGCCAGTGGCCGGATCGTCCCACGCGCTGCAGCGTGACCGCAATCGCGCGCGGCGAATTGATTTGCACCACCAAGTCCACAGTGCCTACGTCAATTCCCAGCTCCAGAGAGGCCGTCGCAACCAGCACTCGCACCTGGCCTTCTTTTAATTTCTTCTCTGCGGCCAGACGCAGCTTGCGGGACAAGCTGCCGTGGTGCGCCGCAACATTGTCTTCTCCGATGCGCTCTCCCAGATGATGGGCCACGCGCTCCGCCATGCGCCGTGTGTTCACAAATACGAGAGTCGAGCGATGCTGCTCGACGAGGGCCACGAGTCGGTTGTAGACCTCGTCCCACATTTCGTTCGAAGCCACCGGACCCAGCGGCATGGACGGAACTTCGACCGCCATATCGAGCTTGCGCTTGTGGCCGATGTTGACGATCACCGGATCAGGACGGCCACTGCCAGTTAAAAAGTGCGCGACCTCTTCAATCGGCTTCTGCGTGGCAGAAAGCCCGATGCGCACTGGCCGCTGGTAAGTAAGCGCTTCCAACCGTTCGAGCGATAGCGTCAGATGCGCGCCACGTTTGTCATCGGCGACCGCATGGATTTCGTCGACGATCACAGTTTCAACGTCGCGGAGAATCGCTCGGCTCTTATCCGCGGTGAGCAAAATGTAAAGCGACTCTGGAGTGGTCACCAGAATATGCGGTGGGCGCTTCAGCATGGCGCGACGCTCGTGCATCAGCGTGTCGCCGGTGCGGACTGCGGTGCGAATTTCAGGCATCAGCAAACCGCGCTCGCCCGCCATAGCCAGGATTTCGCCGAGCGGCACCTCAAGGTTTTTCTGGATATCGTTGCCCAGCGCCTTCAGAGGCGAGACGTAGAGAACTTCGGTGCGGTCGGCAAGATCTCCGGCAAGCGCTTTTCGCACCAGTCGATCGATGCAGGCGAGAAATGCAGCCAGCGTTTTTCCGGAGCCGGTGGGGGCAGAAATGAGCGTGGTGCGTCCGGCCAGAATGTGCGGCCAACCTTGCTCCTGCGGCTCCGTCGGCGTGGCAAAGCGCTGGACAAACCACTCCGCAACAAGGGGATGGGCCCAGGCAAGCGAGGAAGGCGGAAACGGCATTGAAATATTGTAGCCGGAAGCGCGAGTTTCGTAAAATGTTCGCTCTCTGTCACATGGCGGATGCCGCTTGGTACGAGCTCTGAGTGCTAGAATTTTCGCGATGCCAAAACGCTCCGCTCAATCCCGGGCCCGAAAAATCAAGCTTCTGCTTTTCGATGTAGACGGCGTCCTCACCGACGGCAAACTTTTTTTCTTGCCCGCTTCCGCTGACGCGCAACAGGAGGTACCCAAGACAGGCCATACCAGCCCGGGCAGGATCGAGTTCAAGGGCTTCCACGCCCATGACGGCACTGCGATTTCTCTGGCGCGGCTCGGCGGCATCCAGACCGGACTTATTACGCGGCGAGTGTCAGACACAGTTGCGCAACGCGCTCGCGACCTGAAGCTTGAATATGTCTATCAAGGAGTGGACGATAAGCGCGCGTGCTTCGAAGAGATCATGAAAAAGGCGGGATTGAAAGCCGAGGAGGCCGCCTTCGTGGGCGATGATGTTATCGACCTTCCAGCGATGCGCGCCGGAGGTTTGGCGATTGCGGTGAAAAATGCGCGCGCTGAGGTAAAGAAAGAAGCCCACTACGTTACGCCTCACGCGGGCGGCGATGGCGCTTTGCGAGACGCCGTAGAATTCATTCTAAAAGCGCAAGGAACGTGGCAGCGCGTGGTGAAGAACTACATCGGCGAGTGAAAACGCGTTTCAGAAGGCGTTAGGACAATGTTGGAGAAATAACCGCAACAAAAGAAAAAAGCCCATCAGATGCTTGCTTGGGGCGTGCTCGGGTCAGCATCTGATGGGCTACCGTTTCTCCTTACTCACCCTGTTGTTTTCAGGAGTATGTAGAGAAATTAAACACCCGAACCCGGCTAAGTTCCGTCTAATTTTGTAAAGCTTTGTAAAAGGTTCCGCGCTGATACATCGTACCAAGACATATTT
>JBAVUV010000198.1:0-8649 GCA_049696955.1 Candidatus Sulfotelmatobacter sp.
CGAGAGCTGTGCCTTTTTCTTTGCTCTGAAAAGCAGGTTCCTCCTCGGGCTGGCGCCCAAGTCGGAATGACAAGCGATGGTCCCGGGACAAACTCCCGACAAGCGGTAAGCTCGGTCGTACATGTCCTCCCGCGCCACCCACCAGTAATCTTGCAGCAAATTGTCATTCCGATACACTCCCGTCAGGATGGGGTTCACTCGCATACAGATCGGCATTGCCGTCGGCGTTGCGGCGCTGATGGTGTTTGGATTTCTCGGCTACATCTGGTGGCTGAGTAATCAGGGGCCCGTGCTGTCGCGGTCCGAAGACCGCGATCCGCTGACGAACCTTCCCATCAGCATTCGCATGAATCCGCTGCGCGATCGCACCATCGAACACAGCGCCAACCAATTTCTGCACGAACTTCGCGACGGCCATTGCGATGAACTGCTTTCGCAGTGGGAGCATGATTACCGCAAGAAGTATGCGCATTTCATCTGCGATTCCGAGAAGCAGCATCCGCTGGTCTCCTGGGAAATCGCAGAATGGGAGAGTGCGCCGCCGTTGACTATTCTTCATTACCGCGGCAAGCGGCTTTATGGCGGCAGCCAGCCTGGGACTTATCAAGACGTCTTTACAGTGACTACCGAGAATGAGGACGGGCAGTGGGTGGTGACGAAGTACGATGCGATGTACTGAAGACGTTCTCACTTGCCATCGCGATGCACGGAATTATTGTCCGTTCCGAGATTTGGTGTCTCCTCCAATATCTGGCTCCGTGATAAAAACTAGGAATGCCCGAACGCTTCCCCGAGCGTGAGCCTTCCGCAGCGCGCAACATCTACGCCTTCGGCATCATCTCCCTTCTGAACGACACAGCTACGGAAATGGCGTACTGGGTGCTGCCTGCGTTTCTGGCGACGTTGGGCGCGGGGCCAGCGCAGTTGGGAGTGATCGAAGGAATTGCGGAGAGTGTGGCGTCGTTCTCGCAGCTCTTCTCTGGATACCTGGCAGATCACATAAAACGGCGCAAGCCGGTCGTCGTCGCCGGATATTTCATCGCGAATGCAGTCAAGCCGCTGCTGGCAATCGTCACGGCGTGGCCGCAGATTTTGCTGATTCGCTTTTGTGACCGGCTCTCAAAAGGATTCCGCTCTGCGCCGCGCGATGTCATGGTAGCGGAGTCGGTGCCGAAGAACCGGTTGGGTGCGGCGTATGGGCTGATTCAGTCGATGGACTCCGCAGGCGCGGTTGCCGGGCCGATCGCTGCTCTCGTCTTACTCTCTCATTTCGGGATTCGAAGTGTATTCTGGGCGGCGGCTGTGCCCGGAGCTTTGTGCGTTTTGGCGGCCTTGCTGGGCATTCGCGAGACGCGCCGGGCTGCGCCCGGCGGACAGCCGAGGGCGGCTGTCCCCACACCTGAAGTGCCAGCGGCCTTGCGTTCAAGAGAACGGATTGCGCTGCCGGGGTCTTTCTACTCTGTATTGATCGCTGTTACGCTTTTTTCTCTGGGCAATTCGAGCGACATGTTTCTGGTTTTACGCGCCCAGAATGTGGGAATCCGGGTAGCGCTCGCACCGTTGCTGGGATTGGTTTTCAATATTACCTACACGCTGGCATCGTGGCCAGCCGGATGGTTCAGTGACCATGTATCGCGACGGCTGGTTGCCTCCGTCGGCTACGTGATTTTTGCCGGGGTCTATTTTGTCTTTGGGCGAGCGCCTTCAGCCATGGCGATCTGGATTGCGATGGCAGTATATGGGTTCTACTACGCGCTGACACAGCCGGTATTGAAGGCGTTGGTGGTGGACACAGTTGGCGAGAATGTTCGTGGCCGCGCGCTGGGAATCTACTTCTTTGTGACTAGCGTGGCAACCCTCGCGGCGAGCCTAATTACGGGTCAACTGTGGAAACACTACGGTGCTGGAATTCCGTTTTATTTTTCGGCCGGGGCGGCGCTGCTGGCCGCGGTTCTTTTGCAAACTGGGCGGCGCTGAAAGTAAAGTTTCCTCAACGTGCTAACGGCGTCCGCTTAATGGGCTTGATCGGGACGGCTGCGAGCCGTGCTCTTCCCAAAATTCTTCAGCCAGAGGAAAATCAAAACCTGGGCCGCGATGCCAGCGCAGGTATCGAGAACTACGTCCTGCCAGCGGCCGGTGCGCGATGGTATAAAGCTCTGGTGCCATTCGTCGAGGCTGGCGACGAACGCCGTCATCAATATAGCGATGGCGGACCATCGCACAGTCCACAAAGGATTTCCGCGGGCGGGGAAAGTCTCGCGCCAGGCGCGAAACGCGAGAATGCTCAGGATTGCATAGCCGACGACGTGGCCTCCCTTACGAATGAAGAAATGCCAGTATTCGAATCGCGGCAAGTCCAATCCGAAAAGATAGTGCAACAGGGGATACAGAATGCGGCTGGTGTTGGCGGAAGATGCCAGGTTGGTGGATTCGACGGCGATGATGATGAGCCATAGAATTGCGGCGATCCACGCCTTAAGAAGATTTTTCTGATTAGGGTTCAAGAGAGAGGGCCGGCGCTACTCGATGGCATAGTTGGGAGCCTCGCGGGTAATCATGACATCATGGACGTGACTCTCGCGCAGTCCGGCGCCGCTGATGCGAACGAATCGGGTCTTCTGCAGGAGCTCAGCGATAGTCGCGCAGCCGCAATAGCCCATGCCTGATTTCAATCCGCCAACCATCTGATGGACGATCATGGCAACGGAGCCGCGGTAGGGGACACGTCCTTCAATCCCTTCGGGAACAAGTTTGCCCATGCGATTCGATTCGCCATTATTATCGGTGACGGCGGCGGAGGATTCGCCCTCGTTGCTTTGAAAATAGCGCTCGGCGGAACCTTGCGTCATTGCGCCGATCGATCCCATGCCGCGATACGATTTGAAGGAGCGGCCTTGATAGAGGATGAGTTCGCCGGGGCTTTCATCCGTGCCGGCGAAGAGTGAGCCGATCATTACGGCGCTCGCACCGGCCGCTAGCGCCTTGGTGATGTCGCCGGAGTATTTGATGCCACCATCGGCGATGATGGGAATGCCGGCGTCTTTGGTGGCGCGGAAGGCTTCCGCGATAGCGGTGATTTGCGGAACGCCGGCGCCCGTGACCACTCGCGTGGTGCAAATGGAACCCGGGCCGATACCGACCTTGATACCGTCCGCTCCAGCTCTCGCTAATTCGCATGCACCATCGAAAGTTGCGACGTTGCCGGCCAATAATTCCATGTCAGGCAGTTTCGATTTCACGAGCTTCACTGCTTCGAGAACTTTGGTGGAGTGACCGTGTGCGCTGTCAATCGCGAGGACATCAACTTTCGCTTCCGCCAGTTCCTGGGCGCGCTCGAGAAAATCCCCGGTGGCGCCGATGGCCGCGCCTACGCGCAATCGTCCCTGAGAATCTTTGGCGGCGTTGGGATACTTCAGTTTCTTCTGGATATCTTTTACGGTGATCAGGCCCTTGAGATTGTATTTATCGTCGACGACGAGGAGTTTTTCGACACGATGCTCGTGAAGAATTTCTTCCGCATCTTCGAGCGTGGTGCCTACCGGAACGGTAATGAGATTCTTTTTCGTCATCACGCGGTCGATGGGGATATCGAAGCGAGTTTCAAAGCGTAAGTCGCGGTTGGTGAGAATGCCGACCAGGCGGCCGTTCTCAGTGATCGGCACGCCGGAAATTTTATATTTGCGCATGACTTCGAGCGCGTCGCTGACTTTATCGGTGGGCGACATGGTGACGGGGTCGACGATCATGCCGCTTTCTGAACGTTTGACTTTGTCGACTTCGTTGGCCTGCTGCTCGATCGTCAGATTGCGATGAATGATGCCGATTCCGCCTTGCTGCGCCAGGGCAATCGCCATATGCGATTCGGTGACAGTGTCCATGGCGGAGCTGACGATAGGAATGTTCAGACGGATACTGCGAGTGAGCTGGGTCTGGGTGGTTGCATTTGCCGGGATTACATCGGAGCGAGCGGGTAAGAGTAAAACGTCGTCGAAGGTAAGAGCTTCGGGTACGGGAAAATGAATCATAAGGTTCTCGGAAATGTGCCAGCTGTGGGGCTGAATCTTTATTCTAGAGAGGGCGCGGGGATTCAGGCAAATTTTACCTCATTGAAGAATCCTCTATGCCCCTCAAGCCGAGGCGACCGAGATTCCTCCGCGCGTGAGGAAGGGCACGCGCTGTCGGAATGACAAAGCTCGCGAGGGTAAATGGAAGGCTTGATATGATCGCTTGTCTCATGGAGCTATTATGCCCACTCTAATCTTCTTGCTCTGTCTTTCTCTGTTCTCGGCGGGTGTCGCGCCGCAGCCATACGATCTCGTGATCGAAGGTGGACGAGTCGTTGACCCCGAGACCGGACTGGATGGGGTGCGGAATGTTGCGATCAGCGGCGGGAAGATTTTGCTGATCTCGTCGGCGGGCTTGAGTGGACGCCGCGTTGTTCATGCGGGCGGCCTAGTGGTGGCGCCTGGGTTTATTGATTTGCACCAGCATGCGCAGGACCTGGCGAGCCAGCGAGTGAAGGCGCTTGATGGTGTGACCACGGCGTTGGAACTAGAAATTGGAGCGCCCGATGTTGCCGAATTCTTGAAGGCAAAAGAAGGTCATTCGCTGATTCACTACGGAACGTCGGCGAGCCATGTGGCGGCGCGAGCGCTGGTGTTTGGCGCGCCATTGCCGGCGGGGACGATTTTGCCGAAGAGTGGGCCGGCGACTGACCTGCCTGCGACGCCCGAACAGATTGAGGCCATAAAACAGAGACTGCGCGCGGAGCTTGACGCCGGCGGTTTGGCCGTCGGCATGGGCATTCAATACACACCGGGCGCGACGCGGTTGGAAGTGATTGATATGTTCCGGCTCGCCGCGGAGCGCGGGTTGCCGGTGTACACGCACATGCGCAGCGCGGGGCGCGTGGAGCCCGGCTCGGCGATTGAGGCGACGAGTGAAGTGATCGGGGCGGCCGCCATTACGGGCGCTTCGCTGCATATCGTCCACATCAACAGTACTTGCCTGCGCGACTCGCTGGAATGTCTCTCCATGGTGGAGGGAGCACGCGCCCGTGGACTGGACGTAACCACTGAAGCGTATCCGTACATCGCGGGCATGACGGCGATCAACTCTGCGCTATTTAATCCCGGCTGGCGCGAAAAACTCGGGATTGACTATAGCGATCTCGTGCTTCCGGGTACCGGCGAGCACCTGACCAAGCAGCGTTTCGACGAGCTACATAGTTCCAGTGCCAACAAGTGGGTGCTGGTTTACGCCAATACGCAGGAGGTGGTTGACAAAGTGATTCCGAATCCACTGGTGATGATTGCCAGCGATGGCCTGGAAGGGCATCCGCGCAATGCGGGAACTTATTCAAGGGTGCTGCGGCAATATGTTCGCGAAAAGGGAACGGTTACGCTGATGGATGCGATTCGCAAGATGAGTTTCATGCCGGCGGAGATGCTGGAGCGCTCGACGCCTGCGGCTCGGCATAAAGGAAGACTGCAGGAAGGCGCCGACGCGGATATTGTGGTGTTCGATGCGAATACGATCACGGATCGCGCCACTTTCGAAAAGCCGATGGAGCCGAGTGTGGGCGTGAAGTATTTGGTGGTGGGAGGAACTTTGGTGGTCGATGAGGGCAAGATCGTGCCGGACGTGTTTCCGGGACGAGCGATTTTGGGGCCAGGAAAAATTGGGTCTGGCAATGCGAATTGAGATGCTTCCTTTGCCCGCATCTTGCCTTTTGTAGGTCCTTAAGCTGATTTGTTCGGTCGGCTCCGGCGTTTGTCTTTTTCCCCCTCAGGGGCGTATATTAGAAAACTGAGAACTGTTGTGTAGTACCAGCATTTGGCGAGGCACACCAGTGGGCGCAAGCCCACTTTTTCGTTGCGGAGAAATCTGCCGAGGACGCCAAGCTGCAAGTTGTTGGATGCATGGCACTTGAGCTCGACCGAGTACGGGAGATCGCGGAGCGGGTAGCCGCCTCCAGCGGGCTGGAGGTTGTCGAAGTAGAGTTTCGCGGGAGCGGCAATGCCCGCATGCTGCGCGTGTTTTTGGATAAGCCTGGCGCGGCCAGTGGCGATCCGCTGGCGGGAGTGACGCATGGAGACTGCGCCAACTTCAGCCGCGAGTTTGGCACTATCCTGGATGTCGAGGATGCGGTACCGGGAAGTTACACGCTGGAAGTTTCTTCGCCGGGGCTGGATCGGAAGCTGACGAAGCCGGCTGAGTTTGAGCGTTTCGTCGGCAGCCGGATGAAGCTGATGACGCGGAATCCGCTGAACAATAACCGGCACTTCGAAGGACGGCTGGAAGCTTTTAAGGACGGGCGTCTTACGTTGGATTTGAGCGTTGCCAGCAAAAAGTCGCGCAAGAAGATGGGTGCGGCGGCGGAGCAGGGTCAGAAAATTGAGATTGAATTCGCCAATGTGGAGAAGGCGAATTTAGTACCTGAAATCTGAAGGAAAAGTTTCAAGGTTTCAGAGGTCCAAAGTTTCAAAGTTTAAAGGCCATTGGGCGATACGATTTTTAAATCTTGCAACGTTGAAACTTGGCAGCAGTCTTCATAACGGAATCTTTTATGGCTAGTGAGCTTTACAACACGATCGATGCGTTGAGCCGCGAAAAGGGGATTGATCCGCAGATTGTAGTGACTGCGGTGGAAGACGCCATCGTGATGGCCACGCGGAAGTATTACAAGTCGCAGGAAAATCTGCGCGCCGAGTTGGATAAAGAAACCGGCAAGATCAATGCTTACGCGGTTAAGACTGTGGTGGAGACGCCGGAGCAAGTGGAAGATCCGCAATTGCAGATCACTCTGGAAGATGCGCGCAAGGCCAACCCCAACTTAGAGGTCGGCGGCGAGTTGCGGATTCCCAAAGTGACGGAAGGAATTTTGGGACGCATTGCGGCGCAACTGGCGAAGCAAGTGATTTTCCAGAAAGTGCGCGAAGCGGAACGCGACACGGTTTACAACGAGTACATCGGACGCGTGAATGAAGTGGTGAATGCCACGGTGAAGCGAGTGGAAGGTCCGGACGTGATCTTCGACATCGGCAAGGCGGAAGCGCGCATGCCGCGCAAAGAACAATCGCGGCTGGAATCGTTTGCGATTGGCGAGCGGGTGCGAGTTGTGATTGCGCGCGTGGAAAGAGCTTCGAAAGGTCCGGGAGTGGTGGTGTCGCGTGCCGTGCCGGACCTGGTGCAGCATTTGTTTCAGACGGAAGTGCCTGAGATTTACGACGGCACGGTGGTGATCCGCGCCATTGCGCGAGAAGCCGGCGAGCGTACCAAGATTGCCGTCATGTCCAAAGACAAGGACGTGGATGCGGTAGGCGCCTGCGTGGGCATGAAGGGCATGAGGGTGCAGTCGATTATCCGCGAACTGCACGGCGAGAAGATTGACATCATCGAGTATCACGAAGACGCGGTCACTTTTGCAGAGAAGGCGTTGCAGCCAGCGAAAGTGAGCAAGGTCACCGTGGTGGATTCCGGCGGCAAGCATCTGGAAGTTGTGGTTGACGACAGCCAGCTTTCGCTTGCGATTGGCAAGAAGGGGCAGAATGTTCGGCTCGCGGCCAAATTGCTGGGCTGGAAGATCGACATCAAGAGCGAGGAAGAGAAGCGGCAGGAAGTGGAGCAGCAGATGTCGGCCATGGTCACGCAGACGGCGACTCCACTGGAGAGCGTGCCCGGACTGGGCGATGGGCTGGTGGAAAAACTGAACGCCGCTGGAGTAACGACAGTTGAGGCATTGGCCGACATGACGCCTGAGCAGCTTGAGGCGATTGAAGGCATCGGACCGAAGACGGTGGAAAAAATCAGTTTGGCGGTGAATAATTACTTTGCCAGCCTCGAGGCCGGTGCGCCTGTGGAAGGTGAAGTGACCGAAGAGGCAGTGCAAGGCGAGCCTGCAGTGGAAGCATCTGCGGCGACCGAGGAAGTTGCAGAGGAAGCCGCAACCGGCGAAGAAGTTGCCTCTTCCGAAACGTCTTCGGAAGACGTGGTTGGCGAGCCGCGGGCTGCGGCTGCGAACGAGAGTGACGAGCAGGGAGAACAGCCTCCTCCGGAAGCGGAATCCACTTCCGAGAGCAGAGAATAATGATGGCACGCTGGCATAAGTTCGACGGCGTGGAACCGAAGAAATTGACTCCGTGAGGTCGCGATGAAGACCTAAACTTACAACACGGAGAAACGAAAGGCCGGATGAGTAAGGTTCGAATTAACGATCTAGCCCGAGAGCTGGAAGTAAAGAGCAGGGCCATTCTGGATACGCTACCGTTGGTCGGGGTTACCGAGAAGAAGACGCATTCCAGTTCTCTGGAGGAGCACGAAGCGGAGAAGGTACGTGTGTACATCCGTTCCGCCGCCGAGGGTGGGTCTTCCGCCGGCAAGTCTGGTGCGCGTTCCGGACGGGGCGAAGAAGAAATAAAAACCAAGATTGATTTGTCGCACATCTCGCGTCCCGGAGATGTGTTGAAGGCGATCACGCAGCGGAAGGAAGCGGTTGCACCGCCCGTCGCGCCGCGCCCGCTGCCACCGCCTGTAACGCATGCGCCAGCGCCGCAGGCTCCGGCAGAAAAACCAGCAGCAGCGCCTCCGGCCGCGGTCAGCCATCCCACAACTGTTGCGCCTCCGGTGGTAAAGGCGCCGACGGTGACT
>JBAVUV010000199.1:0-2226 GCA_049696955.1 Candidatus Sulfotelmatobacter sp.
TCGGCGCAGATGAGGATCCTGTGGCTGAGCTTGCCGGTTTCGCGCTGCCCGCCGCGGACACAGAACCTGGCGTTGTAGCGGAAGACAATCCGGACTCCGACTTTCGTCCCAGCGTATAGCCGAGCGCGAAAAAAACCGCACAGATCATTACCAGGCCAAAGAAAATCCCTAACAGCTTGGCTGTGCCTAACGTGATTTCCGTGTCTTGTGACGAAGCCATAACTACTCCTCGAAAAGTTGGCACGAACTTGAACTAAGCGGATTTGGCAGCGGGCGCACTCTCATCGCCAGGTTTGCCTAAGATTTTTTGCAGACCCGAAAAGAAATCTACCGGAACAGGGAAGATGACGGTCGTATTCTTCTCGACCCCGATTTCCGTCAGAGTCTGCAGGTATCGCAGTTGAACGCTGACCGGTTCTGTTGCCAGCAGATGCGCTGCGTCCACCAGTCGCTGTGCGGCCGAGAACTCGCCCTCCGCGTGAATAATCTTCGATCGCTTTTCCCGCTCGGCCTCGGCTTGTTTGGCCATCGCCCGCAGCATGGATTCCGGCATGTCAACTTGTTTCACTTCAACATTTGTCACTTTCACGCCCCACGGCGAAGTGTGCATATCGAGAATGCTTTGCAGCCGCAAGTTTATTTTTTCGCGATGAGCCAGCAGTTCGTCGAGCTCTTGCTCGCCCAGCACAGAGCGCAGTGTGGTCTGCGCGAATTGCGAAGTCTGGTAAACGTAATTGGAAACTTCCACCACCGCTTTGCTGGGATCAGTCACTCGCAGAAAGATGACAGCATTTACTTTGAGCGTAACGTTGTCACGTGTGATGATGTCTTGCGGCGGAACCTCAAGCGCCTCCTGCCGAAGCGAAACCCGCACCATCCGGTCCATCGGAACCAGCACCAGAATTACGCCCGGTCCCTTGGCCCTATGGTAAAGGCGTCCGAAACGAAAAATCACGGCGCGCTCATACTCCGCCAGAATCTTGATCGAACTTAGGAAATACAATGCGATGATGATAAGGGCGATGCTGAAGAATCCAAGTCCGAAGATTTCCACTGGTGCCTCCTGGCGCGGAGCAAGTAACGCTCTACCGCCGGATTGTAACGCAGGCAACCGCGATGAGCGCGGAATTCGGGCCCCAGCGGTTGCTTGCGCTGGTGCGCGATCCCGCTAAGAAACCACCGACGCCGGGGTGCGTCCGGCCACGGCCAGCGGCTCGACCTGAAGCAGCAGTCCATCCACCCGACTTACCGCCACGGACTGCCCGGCCGACACCTCGCACGATGAGATGGCATCCCAAAGTTCGCCATGGACGAATACTTTGCCTCTCGGCGAAAGGTCTGTCCGGGCTATGCCGATCGCTCCCACCATACCCTCCGAGCCGGTTACGACTTTATTTCGCCTTGCCTTGAGAGCCAGGGTCATCAGAAAGGCCGTGATCAATCCCAGGGGAATACTCACCGCAAGCGCCGTCAGCAGGTGGACCCGCATTTCCGGGATGGGCGAGTCGACCAGGAGCAACCCCCCGAGCGCGAGCAGGGCAATGCCGCCGACGGTGAGCACTCCGTGGCTTGCAAACTTGGCTTCCGCGGCAAAAAGCGCGAACGCTCCCAGAATCAGAACTAGCGCGGCGAATCTGGTAGGCAGCAGATTCAACGCAAAAGCCGCAAGCAAAATAAAAACAACGCCTACCGTCCCGGGAATCACCGCCCCCGGATGATTGAATTCCGCATAAAGCGCGAGCGCTCCGATCGCCAACAGGATGAACGAAACATTGGGATCCATCAAATAATCGAGGATACGTTCCTTCAGCGTCATGCCGAACGGCACGATCGTTTGACCGGAAAGATTCAGAGTGACGTCCTGTCCATTGAAACGCTTAAAACTCTTGCCTTCCATCTGCTTGAAAAGATCGTTCTCGCTCGAAGCCACGTAGTCGATCAGGTGCTGCGACAGAGCTTCCTGCTCAGTGAATGATTTGGATTCCAGCACGGCACTTTCCGCGGCCTCAACATTGCGCCCGCGTTTCGAGGCGACGGAGCGCATAAGCGCCGCGGTATCGTTCTCGATTTTGCGCTTCATCTCGTCATCGACCTTGGGTGCGAACGGCCCAATCAACACGGGATGCGCCGCCCCCGCGTTGGTTCCGGGAGCCATGGCCGCGACGTCGGCGGCTTCGAGGATGAAGATTCCAGCCGAACCGGCGCGGCTGCCGCTGGGAGCGACGT
>JBAVUV010000200.1:0-5712 GCA_049696955.1 Candidatus Sulfotelmatobacter sp.
GCCGCCGATTGTTTCTCGGACGCGCGAATGCTAGACTCTGGTTGATAAAAGAGGAAAAAGGATCTCGTCCTCACTCGAGCGGGAGTAGTTCAGCGGTAGAACGCCAGCTTCCCAAGCTGGATGTCGCCGGTTCGATCCCGGTCTCCCGCTCCAGTCTTTCCATCAGTTAGCGGGAGCTCTGAATTGTGTTCAGTAGGTTTAACCGTTTCATCGGATTCCCTTGCCGGCTTGCTCGTCATCACGTCATCGGGGACGGCCTTGAGCAGTTACAGACGCTCTCCGGGATTGCCTGAGTATATTCGTTGAGCGTCATTCCGATGTCGCTATGACGTTCCGAATAGCTCGCAATCAGGGAGCAAGTCACCGGCGCTCAACTAAAATACGTGGATGACTATCAAACTGGTTATGCGGCGGCCGCAATCCAGCGAGTACAACTCGGTACGGGCCCTGATAGAGACAGTGGTCAATGAAACATTTAAGGATCTTTTTGCTCCGAATCCAGTCCCCCTTAAGTTCGAAGATGAGGATTGGCCGTTGTCGTGGGTGGCAGTTTGTGATGAAAAGATTGTGGGCGTGATCATAACGAATCAGGAGTGGGTTAGTGATCTGTGGGTATTTCGCGAGCACCGCAGACACGGTGTTGGAAGCAGATTACTCGCGCAGGGCGAAGCCGAGATCGCTGCCCGTGGTCACCAGACGTGCCGCCTTCGGGTCGTTCGGTCGAATGCCGTCGCCGTGCAATTCTATCTCAGTCAGGGGTGGCAGATTACGCGTGAGTTCGCGCACGAAAAGTATCACCATGCCATGCTGGAGATGGCTAAATCTTTGCCAGAGAAAGCCAGCGGGGCTTTCTGACCTGGAGACTAGTGGGACGAAATTGGTGAAGACCAGTGAGCGTCGCGGAACTGCCATCGTCCCTCGCGGTACTCTGCAAGTCCGGTAAAGTATCCCGTTTCGGTAACGCTGTGCCCGGCTGTGTCGACTTGAATCTCGCTCCATGAGACCGCGACCACGGCGAACTCGTTGGTGAGCGGATCGACGCGCAAATCATCTCCCCACTTCAATTCAATGTGACGGATGGTTTGCGCAAACCTGCGAGTACCTTCCTGTGCCGCAGCACTATTCGGGAAGGCCATTTGGCCGTTGACCGCCATAAAGAATGCGGGACTCGAATCGAAATACTTGATCCAAGCCATGGGGCCATCCTGGGTAACGGAGTGGGAGACGGTCTGCATGAACGCGCGGACGGCTTGGTCGACCGAGGAAGCTCCGTCCGGAGCCACGGAGTGGGAATGGCTCGCGCCAGCCACACAAGGAACGCAGGCTGAGAGCGTGACCGCCAGCAGCAGAGAACGGATTCGCAACTTGCGCGAAAGGAACAAAACAGGAAGAACGCAAGTCGAAGACGACATAGGGACCTCCAGCGAATCACCGAGCCGGAATAGGGAGGTATAACAAAGGGAATCCAGTCCGTCAATTGGCGAAACACCCCATTACGCTCATTACCGCCTTCGACTATCAATGTTTTTTTGTGGCGACCTGCGACAATAATGAAGCAGGTCTTGAACGGTGAACTTCATTAGCGCAATACTGCGGATTAGTTTGCTTATGTTCGCAACGCAATTGCTGGGCCAGAGCGCGATACCCGCCGGCACAATCCTTCCGCTACGTTTGAATTCATCTCTGAATTCGCGAAAGGCAAGAGCGGGACAGATAATCAGCGCGCGGCTCATGCAGGACGTTCCGCTTTCATCGCGATCCAAAATTCATGCCGGTGCCACGGTTCTGGGCCAGGTAACGCATGTTGAGCGGTCAGAAACGGCCGGAGCGCAACTCTCGATCCGCTTTGACGTTCTTAAATTTTCCCAGCGAAGAATAGCCATCGTCACCAACGTAAGAGCTTTGGCATCCATGATGGAAGTGGAGAGCGCACAAATCCCAGCGTTTGGTCCTGATCGGGGCACACCGGAAGATGCCTGGACGACAAATCAGATCGGCGGCGAAGTCGTCTATCGTGGCGGCGGCCCGGTTGCCGACGGCGTGCGGCCTGTGGGGCAGCCAGCGCCCAACGGCGTCCTAGCGCAGGTCTCTGTTAGGCCGGGGACCCAGTGCAGCGCTGACGCCGCGGGCAATGACCGGCCCCAAGCGCTCTGGTTGTTTTCTTCCGAGGCCTGCGGCGCTTACGGTTTTTCAGGCTTAACCGTAGTTCATGCCGGTCGAACTAATCCAGTCGGAGAGATCACGTTGATGTCGGAACACGGTGACGTGAATGTAAGGGCAGGTAGCGGAATGCTCTTGTGCGTAATCCGCGAAATGGAGGACTAGTATGCGCGGAGCCAACCTCACTCCGTTTAAGAATCGTCTCCGCTCGACGATATAATCAACGACGCTCATGCACTGGCTTGCCTCCGCAACCCGCTGGTTGTTTGCCGCGGAGCAGGGCCCTCGCGAGCGCTTGGTTCCGCGATGGCTTTTTCTGCGCGCACTGGGCTGCATTTATTTTTCCGCGTTTTTTCCCCTGATATTTCAGATCCGCGGGCTCATTGGCCCCGAAGGGATCTTGCCGGCAAACGAATATCTTCGTGCTGTAGTTCATGCAGTTGGTTATGGTCGCGGCTTTTGGTTCGCTCCAACCCTGCTTTGGTTTTCGAGTGGCCCGCATATGCTCACGGCCCTGTGCTGGGTGGGAATGATCGCGTCGTTGCTGCTCGTGGTGAATATATGGCCGCGCGGCATGCTGGCGATCTCATTCATCTGCTTCCTTTCGTTTGTCAGCGCCGCCCAGGATTTCTCCAATTATCAGTCGGACGGAATGTTGCTCGAAGCAGGATTCATTGCTCTCTTCTTTGCCCCATCCGGATTCCGCCCCTGCTTAGGGCTGGCATCACCGCCATCGCGTGCGAGTCTATTTCTGCTGCAATGGGAATGGTTCCGCATTTACTTCGAATCCGGGGCGGCAAAGATTCTCGGTGGAGATCCCGAATGGCGTCACTTCACCGCCATGGATGAGTACTATCAAAATGGTCCGCTGCCCACGTGGATCGGTTGGTACGTGCAACACTTGCCGCACTGGTTTCACGCCGCGTCTGTCTTTGCAACTCTCGCACTCGAGTTGGTCCTGGTTTGGATGTTATTTCTGCCGCGCCGCTGGCGCGTCGTCTGTTTCCTCATCGTCACTCCTTGGGAGTTAGGAATTATTCTCACCGCCAACTACACCTTTCTTAACTACCTGGTTTTGTCGTTAGGATTTCTTTTGCTGGACGATCGCTTTCTGCAGCCGTTCTTGCCCCACAGATGGAAGAAATCTCTCATCCAGAATGAGACGCCCGAGCAAAGCCAAGCGCAGAGTGCAGGGGACTTTGTTCACTTCTTCAAATCGGTGAAACTGTCGCTGACCGGCATTGTCCTCACTTGGATTTTCTACGCTACAACCGCACAGTTGATCTGGATGTTCTCGGCTGTCCCCCTGCCGATGGCGCCGGTAGCGGTGCTGGAACCCTTGCGCATCGCCAATCGTTACGGGCTTTTCGGAATCATGACTCGAGGCCGTTACGAAATCGAGTTCCAAGGTTCCGAGGATGGTCAAAATTGGATCGCATATCCCTTCCGCTATAAGCCTCAGGATCCGGCGAAGCCGCCGGGTATTTACGCGCCCTACCAGCCGCGTTTCGATTGGAATCTCTGGTTCGCTTCGTTGGGCTCATGGCAAGACTATCCCATGGTGCCCAGAACTGAAGTGCGGCTGCTCTCGAATGACAAAGACGTCCTCGCTCTATTCGCGGACAATCCCTTTCCGAAGGAGCCTCCGCGTGAGATACGCGCGGTGTTGTGGCAATATTGGTTTACGTCAATGCCGGAAAAACGCAGCACGGGACTTTGGTGGCGCCGTCAATATCTAGGACTCTACGCCCCGGCGCTCACGCGCGAACCAGGAGGTGAAATTCACGCTGTCGAATGGCCCACGGTTGCTCCGCGCGAGTGAATGGTCCGCAGGTGCTTTTTTGGTGTAAGGGGCGGTTAGCCAAACTATCGCGCATGCCGACCGGCTCAGTTCCTAATGGGAAATCGAGACAGCGGTGACGGTGAAGGGATCTTGACCATCCTCAACGTCACTTGTGACGGACAATGCTCCGGTCGACGGGTTTATGCTCATGGCGACAAGCTTGCCAGGACTTGTACAAGGTGGAGAACCAACACAATATGAGTGTATAGCGAGCAAGAAGTGCCCAGTGGGATCCAGCGTAGCCCCCACAAGGTAGTACTCTCCGGTAAGGAAGGGCGACCCCGTTACTTCAGTGAGACCGCCGGAAGAAGGATCGATCCGGAAGACACGTATGCGGGGCGACTCGGCTGCATCGGACACCGGGGCGAAGAGAAAAGATCCATCACTACTGACGATAAGCTGAACAAAACCGTCCTCTAGCGCCTGACCGTTGGAGAGAACATTCGTCACATAGGAACCGTTTCCGCCCATGGCATATCTAAAGACACGGTTGCTGGCGAGGTCCAACGCGTAGACAAAGTTTCCGTCGGGCGTGGGTGCGAAGATGCCCGTACTCACTACATTTCCCGCGAAGTATTGCTGGCTCGTTAATTGCCCCTCTGATCGAACAAAGCTGCTTAATTCATTAAGTTGTGGGCCCAGCTGCCCGGTGGAGGTCTGTAACAGGAAGGCGCCAGTGTTAGTCAGTTGCAAGGCTTCAGTGTTGCGACATTCATCCGCACTCTCCTGGGCTGCAGTACACGGAGCCGGAGGAGGTATGGCTTGCTCGATTGGCGGCAACGGACTCAAGCCGGTGTTTTGGTTCACGAATCCAAATAAGCCCACATCCGTCGCAGCATAGACGAAGGTCTCATCGCTGACCAGATTCACGGACTGGTTCATAGCGACGCTCACGGGAAGCCCCTTCTGTCTTAACGATCCGTTCGCTTTTACTGCATAAGACTGCAGAGTCGACGTTGGCTCTCCACCGGCCGCAGGCAGGTCCATAACCAGACCGTGAACGGTTCCGGTCATTAGGAGTGGTTGGAACGTGCGCCCCGTTGCTTGTAGCTGCCCGTCGGCAAGCAGAGCGAACTCGAGGGATTTCAACGCGAACTTATCGGGGGTAAAAACGTATGCCACCACACTTGTACCACTGCTGGCTGGCGCGAAGATCGCGGTAACGTTCTCGGCAGAAACCAGATTAAGGTTGCAAGTACTCATCCCGGAACAACTTCCCCTCCAGCCCCCAAAGAAATAGCTGCCCGCGGGGGTTGCGCTCAGCTCGACTTGTGTGTTCTCGGGGAACCTGGCGTTGCAAGTCGGCGGACAGTTGATGCCTGCCGGACTGCTGGTAACGATTCCCGCTCCCGTGGCAGGGGCGGCGAGAGTCACCCCAACAGACGCAGCGGTCACTTGCGGGTGCGACATCGACGCGGCCCCACCTCCGCAACCAGACAGGAGAACGGCGCAGAGCGCAGGCAGCGCGGTAAAGAATAAGAAGTGCGACTTCAGTAGATCCACATACCACCTTACGACAACGGATCGAAATCGATCGTTAGATGCCGCACGGGTTGCAGGGGTAGCTCACTTGGTCCAGGCAAATGGGGCTATATACATTGGTTGGCCGTTCATCCGTAAAACTAACGCTACTTGCCTTGCGCCGCAACTACTTTCAGTGGCCCCAATTAAGCAGTCAAAGTAGCCTGAAACTACAGTCCCATTTCAAA
>JBAVUV010000201.1:0-3846 GCA_049696955.1 Candidatus Sulfotelmatobacter sp.
ATTCTTGGCCCGATGCTAGGCATCCATTTACTGGAGCTTAACTACGAAATCGTCCTGCCGTGTATTACCGTCCACGTCGAGCCCTATTTGCCCGAGCATGCTTGAACTAAAGACCCAAAGTCTGCCGTCTTGACTCACAGTGCCAATTGCTTCCCCCCCGTTGAAGTAGTCATCGAACGGTCCTGCATTGGTAGTTCCGCAGCCCGCGCTGTTCCCCATACCAAGGATGAAGTTATGCCCAAAACGTTTCAATGTCCGGTTTTGCAGAGGCGCATAGTTCTCATTCTGGCCAGGGTAGGTCCAGCTGGATGTGGTGCTGGAAGCCGAGTAGTTGTTGTTCGACGACGATCCGATGACTGGCTCTTTGTCGCCGAACGTCGCATTCCGCCAACTGAAGTGGTCCTCACAATTGCCAGTAATTGCTCCAAAAGAACTCATCGGCGTGCCGCTGGACGCATTCTCCGGAGCAAACTGGAAAAAGTTCGGATTGGAGATGGCAACTTCGTCGTGATAACCGAAGGCATTGTGTCCGCCACACAGCGCGCTCCCGCCAGCGACCGTTCCTGTACAACTCACCGCGTGCGTCGTGCCCGTTTCCCAGAAGTTACTCGTGCTCCCACAACTCACCCCGGTGGAGGCTCCACTCCACTGCCCGTATATCCCGTCTCGCATCAGAAAGCCGTCGTGCAAATACATGCCGTGGCAACCCGAATCGATCGCTCCTCCCGTCCATGATCCAGTCGCCGCGACGTTCCCTGCGTAGGTGTTGTAGACTGCACAAGAGTTCGTCGAGGTATTCACAGCGGCTACGTAGATTCCAGTTCCTTGCCCACCAGGAATCTCTACTGGAGTTGCGCCATTAGTGACCCCCGCATAATTTGACAAAAGCGTTCCAGAAATTTTGCTCGTGAGGCTCGCAATCGTGTAAGTTACGAGGGGGTTGCCTATTCTGATCGCAGCATTCACGAGCGACCCGTCCATTAGCATGGTGAATCCGCTCACAGTGAAGTCAGTCGACCCCTTGGTTACGCTCACCGTGCGTTCAGAACTCTGCGACGCACCCACCACACTCGACAAGGAAACGGCAAACACTTGATCGCCTACGTCCTGACTGAGAGGGCCGCTCCACTGTTCGTTGAAATCGGCGCCGTTCGGTAAAACAGAACAACTCGCTCCGAAGTCATAAAATGCGGTTTGCGAAAAAGTTGGCGAGTCGCCAATCACCCCGTCCCACGAATAAGTGATTTGGTAAATGACAGGATCCCCACTGCTTGCTCCCTGCATAAATGCCACCGAAGGATCTTGGTGGCTAAACGTTAACGCACCGCACGGCGTGGGATGATACGCTGCACTTGACGGGAAAGGGCCAACTACGGTCGGCAAGCCTGCGATGATTTCTATCGCCTCTACGAATGGACATCCGCCGTAACTTGCCGAGAGGAAATAGATGGTGGCTTTCTGACACTCAGTCGACGTATCTGTTCTTCCCGTGCAACTCCATCCTTCGTCATTGTCCCCGCCAGATGCCGTTGAGCTCGGCGAATGTCCGGAGAGCATCGTACCATCGGAGACCCTAAGCATGGGATCAATACCGGATGGATTGAGGCTGGTATCGTAGCCAATGCTGTTGTAGCACCCGTTGCCCCTTCCATTCGCCGCGCCCGCAGTGCAGGTCGTTCCCGTGGAAGAGGGCGTGGAAATCGGCGGCGCGTTAGGCGTCTGCACTACGGCGCTGCTCACTGAAGAACATGCATACAAAGGTGGGCCACAAACCGTAATCGTAAAAGCTTGCGTTGCGTTCTTACCCGAAGAGTCAGTTACTTTCGCTATGAAAGGAAACGTCCCTGCAAGCGTCGTCATTCCCGTGATGCTGCCGTTGGATGCCTGCAATTGAATTCCAGAGGGCAAGGTTCCACTTGCGAAGCTCCACTCGTAAGGCGTTATTCCCCCAGTCGCAGTGAGCCGAGAAACATAGGGAGCTCCGTTGTCCGCTTTGACAAGCGTCGTGTCGGTGATCGACAGGGTTGGAGCAACGGTGAGCGTGAAGGTCTGGATTGCATTTTGCCCGGAAGAGTCGGTCACTTGTGCTGTGAACGGATAGGTCCCACTATGCGTCGCCATTCCGGTGATATTGCCGTTGGAGGCCTGCAGCTGGATTCCGGAAGGTAAGCTTCCACCCGCGAGGCTCCACTGGTAGGGCGCTATACCGCCGGTCGCAGCCAGCAAACCGGCATAGTGAGTACCGACGTCTGCCTCCGCGAGTGTAGTTTGAGTGATCGAAAGTGTCGGAGAAAAGGTGAGAGTAAAAGCTTGCGTTGCGTTCTGACGCGAAGAGTCGGTTACTCTCGCTATGAAAGGAAAACTCCCTGCAAGCGTCGTCATTCCCGTGATGCTGCCGTCCGATGCCTGCAATTGAATTCCAGAGGGCAAGGTTCCACTTACCAGACTCCACTGGTACGGCAGGGCGCCCCCGGTCGCGGTGAGCCAACCAACATAGTGAGCTCCAGTGTCGCCCTCGACGAGGGCGGTGTCGGTGATCGACAGTGTCGGAAAAACCGTAAGCGTAAAGGCCCGCGTTGCTTTCTGTCCGGAGGAATCAGTCACCTTCGCGGTGAACGGAAATGTTCCGGCAAGCGTCGTCATTCCTGTGATGCTGCCACTGGAGGCTTGCAGCTGGAAACCAAAGGGTAAGGTTTCACTTGCGAGACTCCACTGGTAAGGAGTTATGCCACCTGTCGCAACGAGCCAACCTGCATAGGGTGTACCGGCGTCGGCGTCGGCCAGAGCCGTGTCGGTGATCGACAGCATCGGAGAGACAGTGAGAGTAAAGACCTGCGTTGCGCTTTGTCCGGAAGAATCTGTAACTTTTGCGATGAAAGGAAAGCTTCCGGTAAGTGTCGGCATACCCGCGATGTTGCCACTGGAGGCTTGCAGCTGAATTCCAGACGGTAAGGTTCCATCTGCGAGACTCCAGTGGTAGGGCGTCGCGCCGCCAGTCGCGGTGAGCCAACCAGCGTAAGGAATGCCGACTTCGGCTTTCGAGAGTATTGACACGTCGATTGCCAGGGAAAGTGTATTTTCGACAGGTCCATTAGCCTGTGTTTTGGCGTTGGCCGTAGTTCCACACCCACTACTAAGAGCCATAAAAAAAAGAATAATGACAAGAGCAGAAAGATTCGGGATACATGAGTTATCTACCCCCCAAGCTGTTGCAAGCCTTAGCTCCTTGGTGTGGGTGCTCTCGACGCAGAAGGTGTCTGGACAAAATTGAAACCTAAATTTACTAGCCATGACGATCGCCTCAAAAGAACAAGTAAAAGTTGGTCGCTCCTGAGGACACTCTAGAAAAAGTGCAGGGTGGGTGATAAGGAACGAAGGGCGCTAGCTCGACTCGAAGGTGAGGGAATGAAGACTTGCCGTCCCAAAAACGGATGCTAGCTACACGACGAAGGTAGCACCGTGTGGCTAGAGCATTGGCAGAACAACGGGTCAGGAGCGATAAACGACTCAATAGTTCGCTGCGGCTGGCTTGCTGCTTCCAAGTTTTCTCCCGCCGGCAAACAATCACACAAAACCGACGACGGCGACGAACCTAACCCGATTGGAGATGATCGCTATCTTGAGGGTCACCTATTGACGCAAGCGCTCTGGCTGGTTCTTTGGAATGGGCTGGAGCGGAGTCAGCTTTCCACCGCTAACTACGCGAAGGGCGGCGGCCGATCAAACTTTGGCTGGCAAGTACGTTCGTCTACGCGTTTCCTACAATGGATGCCAATGCAACTTCTCTATTCGCGTGAATGTCGATTGGTTGACGGCAGCCACTGATTGGCAGCACAACAGCCACGG
>JBAVUV010000202.1:0-1622 GCA_049696955.1 Candidatus Sulfotelmatobacter sp.
GCCCAGAACATCGCGCTGGAGAACCACATCCCCACTCTCTACCTGGTCGACTCCTCAGGCGTGTTTCTGCCCTTGCAGGAAGATGTCTTTCCCGA
Organism: Candidatus Sulfotelmatobacter sp.; assembly: GCA_049696955.1. Classification (GTDB taxonomy): domain Bacteria; phylum Acidobacteriota; class Terriglobia; order Terriglobales; family Acidobacteriaceae; genus Sulfotelmatobacter. The sequence goes on from JBAVUV010000202.1 coordinate 96, forward strand.
TCAGGACGACTTCGGCCGGGTCTTCCGCAACAACGCCGTCATGTCTGCGCGCGGAATTCCGCAGATGACGGCCATTATGGGCATGTGCGTGGCCGGCGGCGCGTATTTGCCGGTGATGACCGATCACGTTTTGATGACGGAGGGAAGCGGACTATTTCTCGCTGGACCTGCGCTGGTGCAGGCAGCCATTGGCCAGAAAGTATCCGCAGAGGAACTGGGCGGCGCAGCGATGCATGCCGAAATCTCCGGGACTGTCGACTTCAAAGAGCCGAACGATCATCTCTGCATCGCGCGTCTGCGCTCGCTTGTCTCCCGCCTCGGTCATCCTTCGGCTGCGCCGTTCGATCGCTCCCCCTATGACGATGCGAAGGACGCCCCAAAATATTCCAAGGAAGATTTGCTCGGCATCGTCAATCCTGATCCCGCGGCCGCCTCGCAAGGCTACGATATGCACGCCGTGATTGCTCGCATTGTCGATGGCTCTCGCTTTGACGAGTACAAGCCTGACTACGGCCAGACGCTGCTGTGCGGCTACGCGCGCATCGGCGGCTTCGCCGTGGGCATCGTTGCTAACCAGAAACTTCATCGAACCCAGATCAGCCATAGCGGCGAAAAACACATGGAGTTTGGCGGCGTCATTTATCCCGACTCCGCCGACAAGGCTGCCCGTTTCATCATGGACTGCAATCAGAACCTGATCCCGTTGATTTTTCTGCACGACGTCAACGGATTTATGGTGGGCCGCGATGCCGAGTGGAACGGCATTATTCGGTCCGGCGCCAAAATGGTTTCTGCGGTTTCGAATAGCGTGGTGCCGAAGATTTCTGTCATCATTGGCGGGTCGTTCGGGGCAGGGAATTACGCCATGTGCGGTAAGGCCTATGATCCGCGATTTATTTTTGCATGGCCGACCGCAAAATATGCGGTGATGAGCGGTGCTTCCGCCGCCAACACTTTGGTGGAGGTGCGAATCAAACAATTGGAGCGCAAAGGACACGCCCTCAGCGAAGTCGAAAAGCAGAAGCTGTTCGATTCCACCAAAGCCGCTTACGATGAGCAGACCGACCCGCGCTACGCGGCTGCGCGACTCTGGGTCGATGCAATCATCGATCCAAGAAAAACTCGCGATGTTCTGCGGATGGCTCTGGAAGCAGCGGCGCTCAATCCGGATGTTCCACGATTCAATCCGGGAATTCTGCAAACGTAATTGACGCGCCAGACTGTGACAACCATGATCAGCGACGAAATCAAAATTATCGAATGCCCGCGAGATGCCTGGCAGGGATTGCCGAAAATCATACCTGCGGACGTGAAGGCCTCCTACCTGCGCGATCTGATTGCCGCCGGATTTCAGCACATCGATGCGGTTTCCTTTGTATCGCCAAAAGCCGTTCCGCAAATGGCGGACTCCGAGCAGGTGCTGCGCTTGTTGCAGGCTCCGGAGAATGTCGACATCATCGGCATTGTGGTCAATGAAAAAGGGGCTGAACGGGCGATCGCGACCGAATCCGTGCGCACCCTCGGCTT
>JBAVUV010000203.1:0-5611 GCA_049696955.1 Candidatus Sulfotelmatobacter sp.
AAGGAATTTGCCGGTGCGGGCAGCCGCGCCAAGCTGTATCTGGTCGGAATGTTTGTGTTCTATTGCATTGCCATTCTGCTGGTTGCGAAAGCGAATGGCTGAAATTCATTCGAATCAGTAATTTTCAAGTTACGTTTTCAAAACAAGACCCTGGGGGGGAACTTCAAATGAAGCCAAGGAGCTTCGTTTTTCTGCTTGTCGCCTTTTTTACGCTAATTCTTGCGACGCAACTTCAAGCACAAAAAATAAAAATCATTCTGGATCAGGATGCACGCGGTCCGGCGACCACCGACATGCAGTCATTGCTGATCTTCTTACAGTCCGACAAGTTTGATGTCCTCGGAATCACCACCGTCAGCGGCGATCAGTGGATGAAAGAAGAAACACAGCGCACACTGCGCCTGCTCGAGATTGCGGGACGCACAGATGTTCCCGTCGCCGAAGGCGCGTTGTTCCCTCTGCTGAATTCCAAAGAAGAATCCGAACGCTGGGAGAATTTGTACGGAAAGCTAGGCTATAAGGGCTGCTGGAGCGATTTCTCCAAGCGTCCGCATGTGTCGGAAGCTTACAAAGCGGGATACCACGATCCTTACTTTGTACCACCGCTAGTCGAAGGCGAACCGCACATCAAACCGATCGCTGAGAGCGCAGCCGAATTCATCGTTCGCATGGTCCATAAGTATCCCGGCGAAATCGTAATCTGGGCGGGCGGACCGATGACAAATATTGCTCTTGCACTGCGTCTCGATCCCGAAGTGGCGACGCTGGCCAAAGAACTGGTTCTGATGGGAAGCGGGATGTACGCTGACAATGGCGGAATTGACCGCCTCGACGGCCGCCGCGAGTTTAACTGGTGGTTTGATCCGGAGGCGGTTCGCATTTCCATGCGGGCACCTTGGAAGAAAATCACCATCACGCCCATCGACATTTCGGTAAAGACTACCCTGGGAAAAGAAATTCACGATGCCATCGCCAAGGCGGATACGCCGGTCGCTCAATACTTAACTAAATATTCAGAGCCCAGCTTTATGTGGGACGAATTGTCGGCGGCGGCCCTGATCGATCCTTCTATCATCACAGGGCAGAAAGAATACTATGTCGACATCGATATCGATCACGGCCCGAGTTACGGAGAGACGCTCTTCTGGGGACCGGAAGCGTCGGTTCCTTCCTATGAGCACAAAGCCACCGTACAGTTCGATGTAGATACGACGAAGCTTTATGACCTTTATATCAAACTGATGACGCAGCCGCCGCGTGCTCATTAACTTTTTGTCTTAAAAAAACTATTTCCAATTTTTCTTATGGAGTGATCGTATGAGTTCACGTCTGGCAGGGCCGGTGACACGCCGGCAATTTGTAACTTCTTCGACAGCGGCACTGTTCGCTTCGAGTTTGGCGGGCGCGGCGCCGCTTTCGCAAAAATCAGCTCGCGATGGTGCAGGCGGACAATCGCGCGTCATTATTGATACAGATCCTGGAGTCGATGATGCCTTCGCTTTGCTGCTCGCTATGCGATCGCCCGAGTTGAAAATCGAAGCGATAACTCCGGTGGCCGGTAATGTGCCGCTGGAGTTAACGCTTCCTAACGCTCTGCGCATGGTTGAGATCGCCGGACGCACCGATATTCCAGTTGCCGCCGGCGCTAAAGCGCCTTTGGTGAGGCGCCTGGTGACTGCCACCTATGCGCATGGCGAGAACGGACTGGGCGGAGCAGTTTTTCCTGAGCCGAAAATCAAACCCGTCAGCCAGCCCGCGGCGCAACTGATTGGCGAGATCATCCGCAAATATCCCGGTGAGGTCACGCTCATTACGATCGGACCTCTTACCAATATCGCTGCGGCGCTCGCCATCGATTCGGACCTGGCTGCCAAGGTGCGAGGTTTGGTAATGATGGGTGGCTCGCTTTCCGGGGGCAATATCACGCCAGCTGCGGAATTCAACATCTACGTCGATCCGGAAGCCGCCCGCATGGTCTTTCAATCGGGAATTCCGATCACAATGGTTGGCCTCGACGTAACCCGCAAGACGGCGCTGACGGATGAGCATGTTCGGCAACTCAGCGCAGGAAAGAGTCCAGTGAGTCAGGCGGCCGCCAAAATTGCCCGCAAGGCCATTGACCATAACCGCGCACAAGGATTTCTGATCGGGCCTAACATGCATGATTCTTTGGCTTTGACCGCATTTCTCGATCCCTCAATTTTGACGTTTGAGAACTATTATGTGGATGTGGAAGCGAACGGCGAACTGACTGCCGGCCAGACGTTGGGGTATAGCCCAAATCAGGGTGATCTGCGACGAACGCCAGAGATGCAGAAAGAAGCCGAATCCAGGATGGTCATTCGAGGATCGGCGCCGACGCTGGCGGGAACCAAGAATTCTCCGGTGATACGCGACAAATACGTCCCTAATGCCAAGGTGGCATTGCAGGTAGACTCTCCGCGTTTCTTTGATCTCCTGATCGGACGCTTGTCGAGTTAGAGAGTCAGACAGTGGTGCCCGGATCTTGCGGTTCCGGACTAGAAGTCAGACTCGCCGAATCGGCTGCTGGAATTGGACAAGCAAGTATGCAGATATTTTTCGGATTTCTGCTGGTGCTTCTGGCGGCCCTTCTCCAAGGAACCTTCGTTCTTCCCATGACGATGGTAAAAGGCTGGTCATGGGAGCACACCTGGGCAACCTTTTCTCTGCTCGGCATGTTTTTCCTGAACTGGATCATCGTCCTTCTTTTGGTTCCAAATATTTTCGCAGTGTATGCGGCTTCGCCCGCGCATGATCTTGCTGTGTTGGCTCTGTTTGGGATGGGTTGGGGCCTCGGCGCCGTTCTGTTTGGTCTGGGAATGGACAAACTCGGGATGGCATTGGGCTATCCGATCATTATGGGCTTGATCGCCGGCCTAGGTGCATTGATTCCCCTGCTGTTTTTCTCCCTGCGAATTCCGTTCGCGTCGGAAGCCCTGGTCTTTTTCGGAACGGCTCTGGTGATCGTTGGCATTGTTGTCTGCTCGATTGGAGGCTCGCGCAAAACCGTCTCGGGTGACAGAACCGCAGCAACCAATTCAAGTTCCTTCAAGGCGGGACTGGTTATCGCCATTCTTGCCGGCGTGCTTTCGTGCTTGCCGAATGTTGGCGTAGCTTATGCGGGAAATGTAATCGATGCCGCGACGAAGCGTGGGGTTTCGGCATCATCGTCCGGGAACACGGTATGGGCGCTGTTGTTTACATGCGGATGTGTGGTGAACGTGGCCTATTGCTTATATCTGATGGTCAGGCAAAAAACGCTGGGCCAATATTTCGGTCGAGCTACGCCACGAAATCTGGGATTGAGCGCGCTGATGGCTGCGATGTGGATTGGCAGTTTCTATCTCTATGGGGCGGCCGCGGCGAGACTCGGACATTTAGGCGTCGTAGTGGGTTGGCCACTTTTCATTTCTCTTTCCATCGCGGTAGGTAATATTTGGGGATTGTGGAGAGGAGAGTGGAAGGGATCGCCCCGAGAAGCTCGACGATTATTAAGCCAGGGACTCGCCATTTTAATGGTTGCCATCGTCACCTTGGCCGTCAGCAATTTGGTCTAGCCAGCAATCAAGTTAAAAACGACGCGTACGTCGTCCCGAGTTCCGCCTTAGAATTGATGGTGAAGCTAAGAGCGGCAGCGCCGGATTCCGCGCCACAGGGGAAGAATGTCACAGGCATCCGAATTCCTTTTGACGTCGCAGCAGCGGGCCCGCTGGATGCGATTCGACACGGCGCAGTTACTCAAGCGCTTCTTTTTCTGTGAGCGCTCGCTTCTGGTAAGCGAAGCGTCTTGGATTCCAGCTATTGCTCCGTTGGAAATCAAAACCGGTCTGGCTCGCTTTGTCTGGCAAAGCGCGGAAACCGCCGACTCCTTGCGCGAGCGCGTTTTCGAACTTCGCTTTCCCAGCCGGCTGCTGGAAGAAGAGGGAACCGATCGCGCTTTGATCGAACTTTTCAATGCAGTCAAGGATTCACCGTCTGTTCCGGCATTCCTATTGAGTGTGGGAAGAATTCTTTTGCCGGCGCTACGCGATGCTTATCAAGCCTACCTGGAAGCTTCCGATTTGATCGCGGACGGTCCGACGCACCGATTCCTGACATTAGCGCTTGCAGAAAAAGCGGAGCATATCGCTGCCTTCGAGTTGTGGATTGAGGCGGCGCTATCGAAGAATCCGGAGGCGCGCTCTGAAGCGACTGCATGGGCCGACGAAGTTGCAAAACGGCTTTCTGCAACAGGCGGAGTGGGAGTGGGACCTCCGGTTTCTTCGGCGCCTGGCGGGACGTTGCCACGGGCCAAAGCCTATTCCATTCCTGTGCATCCTGCGAGGGATGACCGCTTTTGGCCATGCCGATTCTATTGGCCGGACATTGTCGATCCATCTTATCCCTATGGCGAAGGAATGCAATTACAGTTGCGTTCTGCCATCAGCCACGTGAACGAGGTCTGGGCGGTTGAAGCGGGTGGCGTAATATTGAGCGCTTTTGCCGACGTGCTGCCGTGGGAGTGGATCTATAACTCCGCCCGTTGGACCTATGACGAATCGCGCCATTGCCGCATGGGCTACGACCGGCTGATGGCATGGGGTCTCGATCCCGCCGAGATTCCTCTTGGCACCTATATTTATGAGAGTGCAACGACAGCAGATGCCGGTGACGCAGCGACGAATCTACTTGGCATGCTGTTCTTTTTTGAAACCAAAAATATCCGGCACAAACCGGAGCGCACGCGCTTATTTCATTCCTACGGCGACTCGCTCAGTGAACATGATATGGATTTCGATTGGGCCGACGAAACCCTCCATGCCAGTTACGGTAAGCGGTGGCTCAAGGAGCTGCTCACGATTCGCGGTCAAGATCCGGCGGCCTATGAAGAAGTTCGCACAAGCTGCGAAAAGTTGGTGGCCGAGTATGTTGGCACAGCATCCCGAACCGAGATCACTGACCTCAAGGCGGTTGCCGACAAGCTTCTGACTAAAGCCAACCGATTACGGCAAAGTTCCGACCAGGAACCGTGACGCGATTTTTGCTTGCGTCTGGCGGCTCTAACTGCGCATCCAATGAACTAAAAGAGGATTGGCATGATCGCATTACGTCTGGTACGGCTGATTGAACGTCATTCCGATGAGCTAACGTCCGAACTGTTGCGAAAATTCGAAACTTCCCCGCACACCGCCGACTTGCGAAAAGTCCCGGCCGATGAATTACGGCAACGAATTCAGGAGATCTTCCTGCACTTGAGCGAGTGGCTACTCACTAAGACTGGCCATGACATCGAGCAGCGGTATTTTGAGATAGGTGAACGCCGCGCTTCGCAAGGCGTAGCTCTTCCCGATTACTGTTGGGCGATGATAATGACCAAGGAGCACTTATGGGAGTTCCTGCAGCGCCAGGGCTTCATGCGCGGCCCGGTCGAAATTTATGGTGAGATGGAGTTGTTGCGGCTTCTGGACCAGTTTTTTGATCGTGGCTTGTGCTATGCGACTGAGGGCTACGAGCGGTACACCCACTTGCAAAATGGTTCCCAGAGCCGTGGCAGCGAAGCGCGGCAGGCAGCGGGCTAGCATGAGTTCGTTGTGGAAGTGCTAATGAATTA
>JBAVUV010000204.1:0-1960 GCA_049696955.1 Candidatus Sulfotelmatobacter sp.
GTCTTCAACTACCCCGGCGTAGGGTTCATGCTGCTTCAGGCGGTGCAGGGCGAGGACTACCCGCTGATGCAGGCGCTGTTCCTCCTCATCACCGTCGCGGTGCTGGTGGCGATCTTGATCGCCGATCTGGCGACCGCGCTGCTCGACCCGCGCACGAGGGGGGCGAGGTGACATGGCCCTGCAGGCAACGGTAGAGGAGCGGCGGCTGCCGACCAGCCAGGCGCTGACCCGGGTGGGCCGCGCGGTGCGGTCCAACCGCAAGGCGACCTCGGGCGCCGTGCTGCTCGTGATCTTCATTCTGGTCGCGCTGTTCCCCGGCGTCATTGCCCACGACAACCCGAACCTGGACGCCTTCGCGCCGCGCCTGGGTCTGTCGTCCGCCCACCTGCTCGGCACCACCGCCTACGGGCAGGACATGTGGGCGCAGCTGGTCTGGGGCACCAGGAACGTCCTGGAGATCGCGTTCGTCGTCGGGCTGGCCGCAACCGCGATCGCGGTGCTGGTCGGCATCGCCGCCGCCTACCTCGGCGGCCTGTGGGACGGCTCGCTCAGCGTCATCACCGATGTGCTGCTCGTCATCCCGCTGTTCCCGCTGCTGATCGTGATCGCGGGCTACGCGCACGGCGGCGGCACGCTGGTGCTGATCGTCGTCATCACCGCCACCAGCTGGTCCTACACCGCCCGCCAGCTCCGGGCGCAGGCGCTCACGCTGCGCAGCCGGGACTTCCTGGAGGCGGCCCGGGTGCGCGGCGAGCGGAAGATCTACATCATCGTGGTGGAGGTCATCCCCACGATGACCTCGCTCATCGTGGCGAGCTTCCTGACCAACGCCCTGTACGCCGTCCTGTTCGCGTCCAGCCTGCAGTTCATCGGCCTGGGCGACCCGGACACGGTCAGCTGGGGCACGATGCTGTACTGGGCGCAGAACAACGCCGCCCTGCAGACCGGCCAGCCCCTGTGGGCGATCGCGCCAGGGGCCTGCATCGCCGCCCTCGGCGCGGCGTTCGCCCTGCTCAACTACGCCTTCGACGAGATCGGCAACCCGGCGCTCCGGCCCGTGCGAAGGAGCAAGCATGTCCGAAGTGCTTGAGGTCAGCGGCCTTTGCGTGGACTATGTGCTGGACCGCGGCGACGTCCGGGCGGTCGACGACGTGTCCTTCACCCTGGACCGGGGAGAGTTCCTCGGCATCGTCGGCGAGTCGGGCTGCGGGAAGTCGACGCTGCTGTTCGCGGTGGCCCAGCTGCTGACCTCGCCGGCCCGCATCGCCGCGGGCAGCGTCACGTTCCAGGGCACCGACCTGGTGGGCCTGACCGACAAGCAGCTGTCCGCCGTCCGCTGGCGGGACATGTCGGTGGTCATGCAGAGCGCGATGAACGCGCTGAACCCGGTCAAGTCGATCGGCGCCCAGTTCGCCGACGCGATGCGGGCGCACGGCAAGCCGTCAAGGGAGGAGATCGCGGCCAGGTCGGCCGAGGTGCTGCGGATGGTCGGCATCGACCCCGTGCACCTGGGCAGCTACCCGCACCAGCTATCCGGCGGCATGCGGCAGCGGTCGATGATCGCGATGGCGATGCTGTTCACCCCGGACCTGGTGATCATGGACGAGCCCACCTCCGCGCTTGACGTGGTGGCGCAGCGCTCGCTGATGGCCCAGATCAAGGAGCTCCAGCTGAGCTACGGCTTCGCGGTCATCTTCGTCACCCACGACATGTCCCTGATCAGCCACTTCTCCGACCGGCTGATGGTGATGTACGCCGGCCAGGTGGACGAGTTCGGCCCGACCAGGACGGTCTTCGACCGGCCGCTGCACCCGTACACCCAGGGCCTGCTCGAGGCCTTCCCGTCCATCCGCGGCCCCAAGGTCCCGCTCAAGGGGATACCCGGCAGCCCGCCCGACCTGGCCGCGCTGCCGGCCGGCTGCCGGTTCCACCCCCGGTGCCCGTACGCGGTGGACAGGTG
>JBAVUV010000205.1:0-7403 GCA_049696955.1 Candidatus Sulfotelmatobacter sp.
CGGCAGAGGGCACGCAAACTGGAAGCTGGGACATCCGGACCGGTTCGGGGAATGTGAACGTCCGGCTACCGTCAAATGCGGCGTTTGACGCCAACCTTTCCACCAGTTCCGGCACATTAGACGTGGGCCCGGCAATTACGATGACCGTACAAGGGCGAGTGGAGGAAACGCGCAAGCGGATCGAGGGGAAAGTGCGTGGTGGCGGACCGCTACTGACGGTGCGCACGGGGTCGGGCGATATTCATATCGAGTGAGAATATTTCTGAGCTGGGAGTTCCAGCGGGCGGCGAAGTCGCGCCCATTACCTACGTGCCTTGACGCCACGGGCGGTAACGATTACTTTCGAGGTTTTGGGAGTACTCTTCGTCCCACCGCGAGGGAATCTTGGCGCAGCGTCCTGTTATTACTCTGACTACCGATTTTGGCAGCAACGACCATTTTGTGGGTGTGATGAAAGGCGTGATTCTGGACATCGTGCCAGAGGCGCAGATTGTGGATATTTGCCATTCCGTACAAGCCTTTGACGTGCTCGATGGTGCACTCACGATTTCACAGGCATATTCTTACTTCCCCACGCGAACGGTACACATCGTAGTGGTCGATCCTGGCGTGGGAACGGCGCGCCGGCCTATTCTTGCCTCCAGCGACAAATACCATTTCGTTGCGCCGGACAATGGAGTGCTGTCACTGGTCTATGCAAAAGAGAGCCGCATGCACGTGCGTCACATCACCTCCGAGCATTACTATTTGCAGCCGGTAAGCAACACGTTTCACGCTCGCGATATTTTTGCCCCGGTGGCCGCTTATCTGGCTAAAGAAGTCGACTCGCAGAAGTTCGGTGATGAAGTTGAGGAATATGTGCGCTTTACTGCGCCGAAGCCAAAAGCCGTGGATGGAACCCGGTTGCGCGGTGTTGTTCTGAAGGTGGACCGGTTCGGAAACCTTATTACCAACATCTCTCCGCAGGATGTTCCCATGCTTTTCAAAGCCGGAGCCAGCGGCTTCAAGATTGTCGCGGGCAGCCGGGAGATTACTGAAATCCGCAACGCTTACGCGGAGGGAGCTCCGGGAGAGGTGATTGGGATTCTTGGCAGCATGGGTTTTCTGGAGATCGCCGCCAACCGCGGAGCCGCGGCCCAATTGACCGGCATCGGCAAAGGGTCCGAAGTCAACATTATCCTGGGTGAGGCTGCAGCTGCGGGTAAAGGGGCTTAAGAGGTTGGGTAGTGGTTCAGTTTGGCTTACGCGTTGCAGCTGTTGAGCAGGAGATCCTTCGCTACGCCTGAAAAACGGCTCCGCTCAGGATGACAGTCGTCGTTTAGGTGACGGTCGTAGTGAAGTAGTCAAGCTTAAAACTGCGCCACTACCAGAGCTTCCTATACGTTTTTCGGCTTCGGGTGAGCGTAGCGCTCCATCTCGCCCGTCCACTTCAGAAATCGCCAAAGGCTGGTGCGCTCCCGCCATAGAAACTCCCAGAACTCAAGGAAGCCGATCTGCGTCATCTTGACGCCGCAGTAGGTCTCAATGCGCCACAGCAGATAAGGGCTGCGCCACGGAGCCAGGCGATGGCCTTTGGTGGCGTTCCACAGGAAGCGGAGGGAATGGCGCATGGGAGCATGATACTGAAAAGGACTGTCGTCGCGAATTATATCGAGTATGAGTGCGCGAAAAAGGCATCAACCACTAAGGACACGAAGTTGCACGGAGGAAGGGCGGGCGTCACTCCATGTTAGAATTCTGTTTCCGCCAGGAAATTCCTGCGATGTCTGAAGAAGACTCACGCCAACAAGCTGAAGACAGATACTATGCCGCGCTTGATCTGATGGCGGATGGGAAGTTAGAAGAGGCTGTCGCGGGGTACCGCGGATCGCTGGCCATCGATCCGACTTTCACCGAGGCTATGCATGGACTGGCGCGCGCTCTGCAGGATCTGCAGCGCTACGATGAGGCGATTGAAGTAGCGCATAAGATAACGGAGTTGGATCCGGATGATGTGCTCGCCCACACCAGCCTGTCGGTGCTGTATCAAAAAAAGGGAATGATTCCGGAAGCAGAGGCCGAAGGAGCGAAGGCGCGGGTGCTGGGGTGGAAGCAGCAGTTGAAGAAGAGCTAGGTGAGAACTCGCGACTATAGTTCGTATTTCTTCATTAAATGCCGGAATGAGCGGTAGGAGATGCCGAGCAGATCGGCTGCTTTGGTTTGCACGCCATTGGAGCGATCCAAGGCGCTTTGCAGCAGCGAGCGCTCGATGCTTGCCACGTAATTTTCCATGCCAACGCCTTCGGGAAGTACCGCGCCCGGCGCGATGTCCGCAACTCCTCCTGCAACACCTACACCTGCAGCAGCGGCGCGGGCTTTGGGCCGTTCCGCGGGCAGTTCGACGTGTAATTCGTCTGTCATCTCCAGGGCAACCGCGCGCTCGACTGTGTTTTCCAACTGGCGGACATTGCCCGGCCATTCGTATCCGCAGAGAGCATCGAGTGAATCTTTGTTCATGCGGAGAATGCTACGGTTGGCGGCGGCCGCGTATTTCTTGAGAAAGTGATTTGCCAGCAGCGGAATATCTTCGCGACGCTCGCGTAAATCCGGCACGCGGATGGGAATCACGCTCAGGCGATAATAAAGATCTTCGCGGAACTGATTTTCGGCAACAGACTTATCCAGGTCGCGGTTGGTAGCTGCAATGACCCGCACGTCAATGGGAATCTCGCTGGTGCCGCCGACCGGGCGAACCGTGCGCTCCTGCAGCACACGCAATAGTTTCACCTGCATGGCGAGGGTCATCTCGCTGATCTCGTCGAGAAATATCGTGCCGCCGCCGGCCACTTCAAACAGGCCGCGCTTGTTTTGCGTTGCCCCGGTGAAGGCTCCCTTCAAATATCCGAAGAGTTCGCTTTCGAGCAAAGTTTCGGGAAAGGCGCCGCAGTTCACGGACACGAACGGTTCGGTGGCGCGTGGCGAACATATGTGAACGGCGCGGGCTACCAACTCTTTACCGGTACCGCTTTCCCCATGAATCAAAACTGTGCTCGCGGTGGAGGCGACGGTACGCACCGTGTGCTTTAGCTTTTCCATGGCCCGGCTGGAGCCGATGATATTTTCCAGCGAGTTGTGGGAGGCGGCATCGCGACGCAGAGCGAAGTTCTGTTTGCTCAGGACCAGCTTTTCCAGCACGCGGTTGATGGCGAGCTTGATTTCATCCACCAGCCCGGGACTTTTTCGAATGTAATCCGACGCGCCTCCGGCCTTTACGGCTTCAACGGCAGCCTCGTAATCATCTACCGCGGTGATGAGGATGACGGAAGAATCGGGGGAAACGCGATGGGCGTGGCGCAGAACCTCGATGCCATCGATGTTCGGCATCTTGATATCGGTGATGATCAGATCGTAAAGAGCTCCATCGATTTTGTTTTTTGCTGCCTGTCCCGACTGCACGGTTTCCACACGGTGGCCTTCGCGGCGCATGGCGATGTCGAGCATTTCGCAGATGGAGCGTTCATCGTCGCAGACAAGAATGTTAGCCACGAGCCCTCCCTGAACCTGCGGCCGTCAGTTGTGGGGACGCTGAATCTCCGGCAAGCCTTCCGGCTGATGAAACATTCTCGCTTTGGCGTTCCGCGTCAAGCCGCCGGAGCCTCAGAACAAACGTAGTTCCCTGCCCGGGCTTAGATCGCGCCCAAACTTTACCTTCGTGAGCCTGCACGATCTGGTAAACGACGGCCAAGCCAAGACCAGTACCACCTTCAAAGTTTGATTGGAAAGGTTCGAAGATTTTTTCCGTCTGCTGCGGAGTCATTCCTGTTCCAGTATCCGCAAAGCTAATTTGCCAGTCGTCTTTCAGGCGTTCGAGGGTGACCTTGAGAATGCCACCCTTATGCATGGCGCGAACCGCGTTCTCGCCAAAGTTCCAGAAAACCTGTTTGATCTTGTCGCCGTCGGCGAGCGCCCAGGCTTGACGCACATCAAGTTGGCTCTCGATGACGATGCCGGTATTTTCCGCCGTCATGCGGTGGCGCATTAAGGTAAGCGTGTCTGCGAGCAGGGGAACGAGGTCGGCTTTTTCAAAGCGATATTGTTTGCCGCGGGAATACGCCAGAAAATCTGTAATGATGCCGTTGAGCCGCTGCGATTCCCGGGTCACAATATCGAGCAATTGACGGTGTTCCTGATTCATTTCGGGAATGCCGGAGAGCATGCTGACCGAGCCCGCGATCGAGGTAAGCGGATTCCGGATTTCGTGGGCGATGGCCGCAGCCAGCCGGCCCACAGCCGCCAAGCGGTCCTGCATACGGACTTCGCGCTCCAGGCGGCGAATTTCCGTGAGGTCATCCATCGCGTAGACATAGCCGAGCGTGCCGCGCTCCGGCACGTTCAAGGTTGCTACTCGTATGCGCACGGTTTTGCGGAATGCACTTGCGGTATCAAAGCGAACCTCGGCATGAGCTTGCTGCGATTCGGCATTGGGCAGCGCGTCCAGGAAGACGGCATTGACTGGCTTTCCCAGCAGTTGGCCGGGAGTACACTCGAGAAGTTTTTGCGCGGCGCTGTTGACGAGAGTGATGTGGCCGTCGAGACCGGTAGTAATCAATCCGCTGCTGATGGACTGAATGATGTTCTCATGAAGTATCTGAAGATTTTCCAGAGCGCCGCTGGCATTTTTCAACTGCACCCGAGCCTGGCGCAACTTCGCAGCCAGCAGACCAGCCAGGTATGCGATGGCAACATAGGCAAACAGGTTTACGAAAATAATTGCCTGTAGCGTTTTCAGTTCGGGATGGGTGGTGCAATAGGATTTCACCACACCGTAGTAATTGAGTTCGAGAACAGCTCCGTAAAGAATGAAGGCCAGTGCGGCCACCAGATGGGCCCACACTCTGGGGAGCAGGATGCCGGCTACAATAATGACGAGAGGGTAAAGAAAATTCAGCGAACTGTCCCAGCCTCCGGTCTCATGCACGACGAGACTGACTAAGACCAAGTCGGTGAGAACCTGCAGAGAGGCCTGGAGACGATGCTCTTGCCAGAAGGAAAGGAGCAAGGCGTAGAAGGTTGCCAGGACAAACCATAACAGGATGGTGCTGACGAAGAGGCGAACCGGAAAGGGCGCGGGGGTAAGACGCGCCACAGTCAATTGGATGGCGAGCAAGAAAGTCAGGATCAGGATCCGTACTTTGACCAGCCATGCCAGCCAATTCCGCTCGTCGAACGTCGATTGCATTGAGGTCCCGATGGTCTGACTAAAGATCCGGTTGAGAGCCTAGCCTGGACGAACCGAATTCTTACCCGCCAGGCGGCGGAGTTTTCACAATGGTGAACAAACGGTTTTAGTCAGACCCCTTCCGAAATTTGCCGTTCTTCCAGTGGCAACTTCTAGCCAGCTAACTTGGCGATCATGGCGAATAGCGGCATGTAGAGCGAGATCACGATGCCGCCGACGGCTAAGCCGAGCACGCCGATGATGGCCGGCTCCAGCATAGACAGCATGTCCTTGGTCGCCGCATCGACTTCCTCCTCGTAAAAGTCGGCAATCTTTTGCAGCATATTGTCCATGGCGCCGGTAGCTTCGCCAACCCCGATCATCTGAGTCACCATGTTGGGAAAGACACCGCATTCTCTAAGCGGATCGACGATGGTGCGGCCCTCTTCGATTGCTTTCCGCACTTTCATCAGCGCCTCTTCCAAAACCGCGTTACCCGAGGTCTTGGCAGTGATCGCCAATCCTTCCAGAATCGGCACACCGGAGGTGATCAGGGTTCCGAGAGTACGCGTAAAGCGTCCCACAGCGATCTTGCGCAATAGGCTGCCGATAGCCGGCATGTTCAGTAGAAACTTGTCGAAGTAGTAGCGCCCGCGCGGGTGCTTGCGGATCTGCTTAATGCCAAACACCAAGCCAACCCCGCCTGCGATGACAACCCACCAGAAGCTCTGCACGAATCCGCTTAATCCCATGACGATACGAGTGGGAAGGGGCAGAGCAACACCCAGACCCGCGAACAAATTGGAGAAGATGGGCACTACCCACTTGAGCAGTGCGCCGACAATTAGAGTTGCGATGCCGACGACTGCGATGGGATAAATCAACGCCGATTTCACGGCGGCTTTCAGGCGCACGGCCTTCTCGACATAAGTGGCCAAGCGCTGCAGAATAACGTCCAGGATACCGCCGGTTTCACCGGCTTCAATCATGTTGGTGGTGAGGTCGTCGAATACATTGGGATATTGGCGCATGGCATTCGCGAGGGTGGCGCCGCCTTCCACGGTGGTACGCACGCCAGTCAGAGTTTTCTGGAAGGTCTGGCTTTCCTGGTTGGCCGCGAGAATTTCCAGACACTGAACCAGCGGCAGGCCAGCGTCGATCATGACGGAGAACTGGCGGAAAAAAATCGCGATATCCTTGACTTTGACCTTGCTCGATCCGAAGGTAGGCATGGAGAATTCCTTGCCCTTTTCGCGGATCGCGCCGGGCGTAATCCGCTCGCGTCGCAATTGTTGTCCCAGAGCCTGCTTACTGGCTGCGTTCCGCTCTCCGGAAATTTTCTGTCCGGAAGCGTCCTTGCCGGAAAATGTGAAAACTGGCATGGTATTAATCTCTCCTCAACTCGTGGTCACCTATTGCTGAATTGCCTGTGGCCATTGACCGCAATTGTTGTCACTCCCGTGCATTAGCTTTTTGCCGCGCTCCGTGCCATCGCCGATCCAGTCGATCCACCACGGTTTGTCAAAGTGGCCCCGCGGTTAATCATTTCCTGCAGTTCGTCCGGATTGCTGGAGCGTTGCAATGCTGTCTCCAAAGAAACCTGCTTTTGCATATAGGCTGTTGCCAAGGCCTGGTTAAACGTTTGCATGCCGAACTTGTCCTGGCCCGACTGCATGGCGGAATAGACCTGGTGAATCTTGTCTTCGCGGATCAGATTGCGCACCGCGGGATTGGGAATCAGGATTTCCATGATCATGGTGCGTCCCTTGCCATTCGGCGTGGGCAGCAGGGTTTGGCACATTACACCTTCCAGCACCAGTGAAAGCTGGGCACGGATCTGGGGCTGCTGGTGCGCCGGAAAAACGTCGATGATACGGTTGATGGTGGATGTTGCCGAATTGGTGTGCAAGGTGCCAAAAGTCAAGTGGCCGGTTTCCGCAATACGCAGTGCGGATTCGATGGTTTCCAAATCACGCATTTCGCCAATCAGCACCACGTCCGGGTCTTCACGAAGAGCGGCGCGCAATGCGTCAGTAAAACTCTTTGTGTCAGCGTGGAGTTCGCGCTGGTTGACCACGCAGTTCTTGTTCATGTGAACGAACTCGATGGGATCCTCAATGGTGAGGATGTGGTCGTGCCGTTCACTATTGATTTTGTCGATCATCGCGGCCAGCGTGGTCGATTTTCCGGAACCGGTTGGTCCGGT
>JBAVUV010000206.1:0-5611 GCA_049696955.1 Candidatus Sulfotelmatobacter sp.
TACTTCTTAAATATTTCTAGTAGCTCGATGGAGTCTAATTTCCCACCGAACAAACGCTCCCTGTCTCTATCTTCGAGTTCCCCTGCTCGACCTTCCAAGTAGAGTTTGAAGGCCTGCTCGACGGCATCGACGCTCTCACGCATTGCCCTACGAAGACTTTGCTCGTATCGTGACGCGTCGCTGGTTCCCCAAGCTCGTACGGCGCTGCTGTATGCCCTACAGGCGTCCTTATACCGGTCTAGCACTGCGGAGAGCCGAGAAGACGGATTGGCCATGGAAGCACCGGGCAGCAAGTATAGCCCCACACCCTGGAAAGTGAAATGGCGACGAGACTGAACCTTGACAATCAGGCTATTACAAGTAATGTATAAGTGGCTCATAATCAATCACTTACAGTGCATGGAGGTGCATTATGCCGAAAGCTCGCTTCAACTTGAACGAAATGCTCCGACTGGCTTCGTACATTAAGCAAGCCAGAAAACTCGAGTGTCTATCAGAGGGCGGACCTTACGACGATTACATCGAGTATTTGGGATTTGATCACTATTCTGCCCGCCTACCTGGGATGGCTCTCGTGGGAAGGCTCCGCGAACCGTCCGTCGCTGAGGCCAGGCTTCGCGGTATCCCCAGACATGAATACCCTGGGGACTTCTTCGCTCGCGAGTTAGAGATATCAAAGGCGCTCGCGTCGAAGATGTTGAATGCGTCCGAAAGCTTTTCAGCGGACGAATTCATCGCTTCGCTAGAGCAAGCAATTCTTTAAGAGAATACCGACCTGAGAAGGTCGGTTTTTCATTCGTTGCGGCAGAGATGCGTGAGAGCGCTCCACGCTCATCTGGAAACGTAATGTGAGCCATCGACGGGAGACACCCCGAACTTGCATGTGGCGCAAGACGGCTCCTCGATATTAGTTACCGAAGATCATTGTTTGCGGATTGCCTGTAGCACCATTGATATTGACTACGGCGGCCTTATTTGATGTCGCTCCAAGAGCCGTAATATCACTTGTGCTGGCTATGCTGAATGTATGGCTTGATCCGTCCGTGGAGGATGTGGCATCAACCTTCAGCATCACTGAGACGGAGCCCGCCTGTGGAACGATGATCGGAGTCGTAAGATGAAACGCATAGACATAGCCATCTGAGATAGGTGTCGGATTGCTTGATGTGCCAAGCAAAGTTGTTCCGTTCCACAGGGCTAAGTCAGTAAATGACACTGACGCATTCAACGGTGAAACCGTGTCGGTTATGTTGAGATTCGCGATCTTGACGTTCTCGATGTTTGAGGTTTCCGCAAAACGGAAAACAGCTACCACATCTTCCGTGGAACCCGCGATAGTCTGGCCAGCCGGAGGGTCCGTCGCATCGGCAAGAACCGTGATTGTCGGCGAAGAGCCAAAGCTTAAAGTCTGGCCATTGGTTTGGCTGCAGCTGATCGAACTGTTCGAGCGTTGCCCCACTGCAGAACAGCTTGAAAGAACTGTCGCTGGCGAAACCGTACCGGAATCCGTCCAAAGCGTGTCAGCATAGACATCAGCATTCACAGTACCATCTGCGGGGACCGTGATCGAGGTTCCGTTGCTTAGGAATTTGTATATCGACCCAGCTGCTACCGAGCTGACGGTTTGGCCGAAGGGCGAACCATTAACAAGAAGGTGGAGATTTTGCAGATCATTGGCGGTTGCATTCGGTGTCGCTTCAATATCTATTTCGTTGATTTTGACCGTTTCAATCGACGAAGCGGTCAACGAGTAGGAGCCGATTTTTTGATTCGTAACGCCAGCCGAAACACTCTGGCTTCCCAAAGCGGGATTCTGAGCGATGGTCAATGTTCCAACTGGCTGAGCCGATACATTTACGGTTACGCTAGATGTCGCAGTACCACCTGCCCCAGTGCACGAAACGGAATATGTTTGCGACATCGTAAGGTCGTTCCCGATCTGACTGCCTGAAGTGCCTGGCCATCCCATCGGAGAAACGTTACAGGAGCTAGCGTTCTTTGAGCTCCAACTGATCGTGGCGGCCGTGTCATAAGGAGTGACAGCTAAATTCGTCGAGCCATTCGCCGTGATGCTCACTGTAGGAGCTTGAGGCTGCGTATTTTGAGCAATCTGCTGAAGCGTTTGCGATTGCTGTTGTACCTGTGTCTGAAGAGTTTGGATTTCTTGCGTACTGCTTTGTTGTGTCTGTAATTCTTGCTGCAATAAGGCAACCTGCTGCAAAAGTGCTTGAAGTTGAAGCTGTACGGTACTCGTGCCTTGAGCTGGAGGCGTACTCGTTCCCGTCTCGGAGATTGCTTCGGCGTTTGATGCGCTCACTTCCGCATCTGCTATCTTATTCGCCGCGGCCATTGTTATCGGTCCGAAGTATCCGGCGGCAGGAGAAATGCCCTGCTGGGTTTGAAATATCTTTACAGCATTGAGGGTAAGGAAATAAAAGTTGCCTGTGATAGGGCCGGTGTATAAGCCTTCTGACGTTAAGAATTCTTGGAGTTGGGAAACCTGCGCACTATCCTGAAGGCCGAAGTAAAGGTTGTCTGTGAACACCTGGGCGTGCGCAAAAGGAATTCCTAAAAAGATCCCTGCTATAAGAAGTAGGAAACCGGCGGCGGCCCATAAAGCTTTAGGCTGCATTTGTATTTACTTTAATCCTCGCAACACATCTGTCAACCCCGCTCCGATTCGGGTGGCTCGGTAACGTTAAGGTCGTGCCTAAGTCAAGTTCCCTTCCTCCCATCTGAAAAGTCGCAGAAATGTGAGTGAGGCGCAAACGCCAGTGACCTACCAATCGAAATCAGTTTCCCTATTTATTGGTTTGTTTCGTCAGCGACCGGCAGTGGCCGGTGGCGGGCAATCCTGCCGGTACTTGGAACCCAACGAGGGCGAAGTTGCCGAAATATCCCGCAGCCGTTCCCCGCAGGAATCGACGCTAGACTACCCTTCAGCCTCAAAGATAAACAGCGTGGATGCTAGTCGAGACGCTTGAAGTTTGGGTTCTGGCCGACAACTTCAAGCGAGTCTTGGTCTATGATCCTTCCGCATCGATCGCAGACATATAGGTTATCCCAACCTTCCGCTGGCACCATCTCTTTACCGTCTTTGTCGCACGGAAGGAAACCATCGTAGTCCGTCCGATTTCCGCACAGGCAGATCCATGCCTCCTCATTCCCCTCCTCGTGTTTGATGTGGTCTTTGGTAGCAATCATTTGCTTTCATCTTAGGGGAATTTCCTGATTTGGCAAGGCAGACAATTAGCATGGATTTACGGGCCTTCCCGACATTAGTAAGGATATTGAAGGCGTGGGTCCGGATACGGCTGAAACGCCGGATCACTTATCGTCACATACGAGGCCCTGTTGTTATCTAGGCAGTGGTCAAGACCCAAAGCACTGCTCGCATGCGGATGTGTTGTGTGAGATGAAAAAGAGACGAAGATAGAACGGTTTGCTCACGGTGTTCGCGGCCGGAACTTCTCGATGTACTTTACTCTGGATTCACCGAATGCTCTGGAAATGACTGCCGCCCCTGCTCCCCAGAATTGCTCGGGCGTAGTAATTCCGAGTGAGATGACATTAAGTTGCTCACCTCTCGTCAACGACACTGGAAATTGAAGAAGGCCCAAAGCATTCGTCGGTAAACCAACTTCGAGTTGAACCAACAGGTTTCCAATCTCCGCTTGGGGATTCTTATCCAGCAACAGGATCGCAATGATGTCGGAGGCCGACTGCAGGTGGAACCTGGTTGTATCGGCGAATCGGCGGATATCCCCATACTCTATGCGACCAAAGTACGCGTTCGTGGAAAATTCCGCTTCAATCTGATCCAATCGTCGCCCTGATATCCAGTCAAACAGTACCGCTGCTCTCTTGCAACGGCCATAGAATTCGAGCATATCGCGGGCGTGATTTTGCAGCGCGCGTGTGATCTCGATTCCAAAGCGCTGTGATGATTGGTCAGTGCGGATGCTTTCTCGCGTTCCCTTAACGAGCGGCGTGTAACCCATCTCCTCTGTTGGAAGGCCTTGCATAAGGGCCATCAAGTTCGTCGCAGTAAGCAAGTGCGGTGGCACATTCTTGATGATTTCGATTAACCGCATCGCCGAACCATAGGACAATGACGAGCGGCCGCAAGCCCTGCCGAGGAGGCTCAGTGAAACGGTAGATCCCTCCACCTCGATCAATCCAAGGGAAATCATCCTGCCAACGAGGTGATCAACCTGGGCGCGCATGTGATCACGCCACTGAGGATTTCTGAGGGTTTCTACAAAGGCAGCATACGTGTTAAGTAATAGAGTTGAGGCGCTGTCACGCTCAAGTTTTTCCACTTGGACCAAAAGGCGGACCAGCCAGGTTTCAATCTGGCCCGGATCGAATGACGACTGCAGGCGTTCGAGCTGTCCTCTCACGTATTTCCTAAAAAGAACATACCGTTCGTTAGGCGTCTCTGCATAGATCATGGACTTGCCCATCTCGTTGAAGCCCAGACGCCCCGCTCGCCCCGCCATATTCTTGTATTCAGCGACCGTGAAGGACCGTCCGTCTTCGCCCAGAAACTCATTCTCCGCTAGGATCACGGTTGAAGCGGGCGTATTTATTCCAGCGGCAACGGTGGTGGTCGCCGCCAATACTCTCAGGGCATTTTGCGGGTCCCTGAATGCTTGCTCGACAATGATCCGCTCTTCCCGCGTGAGATTCGAATTGTGGAACGCGGTTCCACCCTGAAGGCAGCGCCGTAACGCCGATGATGCGCTGGAGAGATCGCCGTCCGGCAGTTGATTTAATGCGTCGGTCGCTGGTGGAAGGCCGAGGTCCTCGGCGAGATAATTAGCCGCGCCTTGAGCGGCACCTCTCTGGTTACGAAATGTGATTACTTTTTCACCGGCAGACACTAATTTCCGGACGAGGGGGACGAAGAGATCTTGGCCGCTTGGTTTTTCCCGCCTCTGCTGCACGTCGCGAGGGGACAAAACTTGCTCCGTGCTTTCGTTTCCTTTTTCGTCAGAGAATTGAAACGTTCCGTTTCGGTCAATGACGCCTTCGAGCAGTGGGACGGGGCGCTCCGTACTAAAAAGCAGGTCGCAGCCCAACCAACGATTGAAATTGTTGGCCTCGCCAATCACCGCTGACAATGCGATGATCTGCGGAGTGATACCCTTCTCCCGGGCGGCGAGGACAAACGTCAGTAAAAGCTCAACGCTGATACCTCGGCTGGGGTCAGTTATGAATTGCGCCTCGTCGATAACTACCAAGCCGATCTGATTAAGGGTATACGGACTGCCAACGACGAGCTGCAAGAACATCTCATACGTGAGGAGCGCCAGATCGTACTTGCCTTTGTAAAAAGCGCCGACTTGGTCGCTGTAATCACCCGAGCAACGGATGACCCGAAGGCCCAATTTGTCCTGATACAGTTCCGTGAATTGATCGAATTTTTCGTTGACGAGGGCCTTGTAGGGAAGCAAGAAGACTGCCTTCTTCCCGTCTGCCATCGCTTTCGCCGCACACAGCTCTCCCACAAACGTTTTACCAGCGCTCGTGGGGGCAATTACCAGAAGCGAGTTTCCATCAACCACGCCCTTTTCATTTATAGCAGCGAGTTGGAGCACGTTGAGGC
>JBAVUV010000207.1:0-1932 GCA_049696955.1 Candidatus Sulfotelmatobacter sp.
CACAGTAGTTGGCGGTTACGTTCGTGGTTCCCGGCGCCAGAAACACTAATTGCTGTACGTCGCGGCCGTTCAGCGGCAATTCGCTGATTTCTTTCTGATCGATCAACTGGCCGACTGTGGCCGAGTCAGTGGTAACCAGCGAAGAATTAGCCGTCACAACCACTTGTTGTTCGACCTTGCCCACTTGCAGCTGAATATTCTTAGAAGCGGCCTGGCCCAGGGAGAGCACAATACCTTTCTGAACATAGCTCGTGTACCCGGCCACGGAAACCTTGATCTGATAAGTGCCAACCGGCAAACTGGGAAAAAGATACTGGCCAGCGTCGGTGCTGTTGGTCGTCTGGCTATATCCCGTTCCAACATCTTGAACCGTGACCGTAGCTCCCGGCACGACCGCGCCGCTTGGATCGCTGACGATTCCGCTGAGCCGCGCAGTTGTGTACTGGGCGCGCAAGGGCGCCGCCGATCCGCAAATCAGAATGACTGCGACAGAGAAGCTTATGAACCACGGTGGCAGGTTCCGAGATTTTCTCTTCATGGTCTACCTTCCCTGAAGTCAAAAGTACTTTTATTGGGCTTTGTGATTGCGCGAATTTAACACAATGTGCTCGTTTGTCAATTGTTTTGTTCGTTTATGATCGATTCGGCTCCGCGACACGGCGGGACGCGGCAATCAGGCGTAAATCTTCACATTTTGAACGACACGGCTAATGACGCCTCCAGGGCTCGGCCGGTCCGGCATCAATCCGCAGCGCAAGGAGAAAAACAGTCCCAGCAACTGACCGAACAAGATGTCCACCGGCGGCCGGCAGTCATCCGGCAGTGCTGTACGAGTGTCTGGCGAAAGGTAATAATCGGCGAAACCATCCAAAGGCAATTCGGAGTGCCCGCCCACCGCGATCTTAGTTTTTACGATTCCCTTTCGCGTGAGCTCCTGCAGGAGATCGCTTTCGTATCGGGCAACTTTTTCATTACTCGAAAGAAAAGCAACCAGCAGCGTGGTTTCATCGAGCGCTGCCATGGGACCGTGGCGCAGTCCCAGGACAGACTCCGACATGGTCAGTATTTTGCCCGCTGTCAGTTCCAGCACCTTCAACGCCGCCTCGACGGCGACACCTTGGAGCGCGCCCGATCCGATAAAGCAGACTTTTTCGAAAGCTTCTGCCGCCAGCGCTGCCGCAGAGTCGGCGGCTCGCGGAAGAAAAGTCTTGCCCGCTTCCACAAGGCGGTTGAGTATCAATTCGTACTTCGCGAAGTGATGAATATGAGCCATGCACTGCCCGAAGACGACCATATTCGAAAATGAACTGGTCATCGCCAGACCACGGTCGTTCACGGCATCCTCCAGGGCAACGGCGAACACTTGCCGCTTGCCAGCGACGCTACGAATCATGCGCCCCTCGGCGTTACACGACACGACGATGTGATGAATCTCCGGATGACTGGCTAGAGCCTTTTCTATAACCGCGACCCCTTCCGGGCTTTCGCCGGAGCGGGAGAACGAAATCCAGATGTATTTCTGACCGGGCAACAGCCACTCTTCTGCGTGGGTGAGAAGGCTTGTGCTGGAGATTGCAATGACTTCACATTGCCAAAGCCGGCGAAACAAAAGCTCCAGACTTCGGCCCACATAGTCGGAAGTGCCTGCACCGATGAGAAACACGGTTGGCTTCGGGCTGAAGGATTCATCAAACCCAGCCTCCTTCAGGAAGTCGGCTAGTTTCCCGCGCCGCTTTTGAAAAATGGAAAATGTTGTGCCCCAGGTAGCAGGCTGCTGCGCAATTTCAGCGGGAGTCTGCAACAAACCGCGTTCGATCTTCGCTTCTTTCGAAAGTTCAAGAAGTTCAGCCAGAGCATTCAAGGCTACAGACTCCTGGTGTAACGGCGCCCTAAGATTGAGAGTAAAGATCGATTCCGCGCCCAGCTTTCGTT
>JBAVUV010000208.1:0-6428 GCA_049696955.1 Candidatus Sulfotelmatobacter sp.
TCCATTACGCTGATATCCTGCATCATCTATGTCGTAACCTGGGAAGTGATCTACTACAACTTCCTGCCTGGTTTCTGGGACGCATATGGCGCTCATTTGGTTCAGAAACTCACCGCCTCGGGCGCGAGCCCGGCAGCCGTCCAGGAAAAACTTCAGCAGGTCAGAAAATACAAAGAGCTGTACAAAAACCCATTCTTCAACGCAGTGCTCACGTTCATTCATCCCTTCCCGATTGGGCTCGTCATCACGCTGTTCTCCGCGCTGGTCCTGAGGCGAAAGCCGCAACCTTCGATTTAGCGATCCGGCTACACTGCGTGAGGAATTAGTGCAGCTTGGGTTATTGCGATCAGGGCATGCGTCGAGCGCGTTGAAGCGGTGAGAGATTTGTAGGTACTGAGGCGTGTGCGCCCAGCATCGTGGGTGATCCGGAACCTTTTTTGGAGCAGGACTTTTCAGTTTCCGGGCAGTCCGTGATTTGACCGGTATCGAGCCCGTTTTCAACCTCCGAGAGTCTGGCTTGTATCCCGGAATAGCGAGGGGATCAGGCGCGGGAAACTCGCGCGCGTCCAGAGTAATTAAACCATTTATCCTCAATCGTTTGAGAACATTTTGGAACCAGAACTTACGAATAGTATTGACGTACAATACATCGTACGATATATTGTGAAACATGTTTAGACAAAACCATTTCGAAGATTTCTTAACCTCAACACGTTTCGATCGCAGCCTCGGCCGCGAACACGGTCGAGAACGCGACCGAGAGCACGCCCGAGGACACGGACGAGAACACAGTCGCGAACACGACAGCGAACACGGCCGAGAACACCCGCGAGGACACGGACGTCATCACGGGCGCCGTGGGTTCCGTCGTGGAAGCCCCGGATTTATGGGCGACTTCGCCGGCGGCGATTTTCCCGGCGGCCGCAAGCTCGACGCGATCGACATTCAACTGGTGATACTGGCGCTGCTCGCCGAACAACCAGCGCACGGATACGAACTGATCAAGACGGTCGAAGAACGTTCGGGCGGATTCTATACGCCCAGCCCGGGTGTGATTTATCCCGCGCTGACTTACCTGCATGAGATCGGTCACACCAGCGTGGAGCAGCAGGGTACGCGGAAGCTCTACAGCATTACGCCCGAGGGGAAGGCCCATCTGGAAGAAAACCGCGCGAACGCCGAAGCGATTCTCGATGCTCTGGCGCGAATTGGAAAACGAATGGAGCAGGTACGCGACGCATTTGCCGGCGTGGGCGATTCTGACGGAGGTGCTTCCGATGAAGTGCATCGTGCGCGCCACGCTCTGAAGCACGCGCTGCGCCGCAAACAAGGGTGCGATCCTGAGGAAGCGAAGCGGATTGCCAAAATTCTTGATCAGGCTGCAGCCGAGATACTCGGAAAATAGCGGCGCCCCGCGGGCGCACATCAAACCTGAAAGGACAGACTTACAGAAAGAGAGATTCATGCCGAATACTTTGTTGAATGAAGCTTTAAAAAGCGTAATTCCGGATGAACGAGTCCGTGCGGTAATCGAGCGATTGGAGGTGGAACGTCGCGGCGCGCGGGCCGGCAGCCCGAACGATGACGGGCAAAGCCAGGATCCGTATGACTATGCGGACCGTGGGTTCTCAATTCGTCCCCAGCAAGGCGACCTCATCTATCTTTTGTGCCGTGGAATGCGCGCTACGCGTGTGGTCGAGTTCGCGACTTCGGTCGGAATGTCGACCCTGTATTTCGCTGCATCTATGCGTGACAACGGCGGCGGTCGCGTAATCGGTTCGGAACTCGTACCGGCGAAAGTCGCGACCGCGAAGCGCAATCTCAGCGAGGCTGGTCTCGCTGACTATGCGGAGATTCGCGAGGGCGATGCGCGGCAGACACTGCGCGATCTGGGGGGGCCGGTGGATTTTGCCCTGATCGACGGCTGGCCGCGCGATGAAGAGCCTTCGCTGGCGCGCGAGGTGATTGAGATCGTCGCTCCACAACTTCGCGTTGGCGGGTATGTAATGAACGACAACGCGGAGCCGGATTTCCTGGAGTTTATTCGCGATCCAGGCAATGGATTTATTTCGATCGCGCTGCCGCTCAAGAGTGGAACAGAGCTTTCGGTGAAGGTGGCGTAATTCAGCGAGGCGCGCATGGCGCCCCTTGAACACAGGTCGTAAACCGATTCCTGAAACAACTGCGGCGTGGAGTTGTATCCGCAGAAGACGCGGATCGTACGCTAGGGGAAGTGAAGGACGCGGTTGTGAATGAATTGTCGGCAAGCCGAAAGTGATTCCCAAACAGGCTCCCCGGAAATCGCTCCGATGGTTTCCGCTTATGCCTGACACATTCTGACGCCAGTGTAGCCGGCCAGAAAATTGCCGGCCAACGCGGCACGTAAAATAAAAGGGTCTCTTGTCGCAGAGCCTAATGGCGAACATTAGACGAGTTCTGCCACAATTAGCAGGTAGACCGGAGACGAGTGATGAGCCGCACCGCCTGTATCACGTTGTTGATTGCGCTCGCGGGAGCCAGTTGCACTTCGTTGCCTGCAAGGGACATGAATCCACGGCAAGCAATCCAGGAGAAATGAATTCAATGCCCGAAGAGTCTAAGATGATCGACCTCTTTAACCGATGGGAGCAGGTTTGGCACGAAGGCAAGTTCGATTTGGTGCCGAGCTGCGTTGCCGAAACCTATGTTCGCCACGACCAGAAGGGCGATAGGACGGTGACGCGTGACGCCTACGCGGCGGAAATCGCCAATATCCGCAAGGAGAGACCAGATATTCGTGTGGTTGTTTACGACCACTCGTTCTCGGCAGACCGTGCCTGGTTTCGCTTTGCGTTCAAATGGACGGATGCAAAGACTGGCGAAGCCCAAAGTCAGGCGGGTATGCAAGCCTATCGGATTGCAGACGGCAAGCTGGCAGAGACCTGGCTTACGCTGTTACCGCTAGGATCGGCATGGCCGGATACTGTCGCTCAAAAACATTGGACGAGTCCGCCGCCGATCAAGTAACGGCTTGCCCGTAACAAACTCGCAATCGTCGGACACGAGCCGTTTTCGAGTTACCGACTCGAACTTGCGGGCCATTTCTGATAGGCCCGCAGGAGAGCCACTTTAGCTGTTGAGCCGTAGCCCGTTAATCAGAACTTGTGCGCACTCCAAGAAAGTTCGCGGTAAGTCACCGAGAGATATAATCCAAGCATTGTTGAGAATTGGCTACCGCCGAAATTCAAAGGGGGCATCGTGAGTATTCATCACCGTTCAGTCATCATCGCACTGCTAAGTCTGTGTCTGGCTGCGCCTGGACAGTTGGCCGCACAATCGCACCAGGATTCGGGCCACCAGGATTCGGCCCCCGGGATGAATCAGACAGAGAGTGCAGTCCCCGGTCTTCACGACTTCGACTTCCTGGTTGGTCAATGGCAAGCCCATCATCGAAAGCTGAAGCAGCGCCTCGCAAATAATCACGAGTGGAGTGAATTCGAAGGCACGTTGTCGAATCAACCGCTTATGGGGAGTTATAGCAATGTGGACGATACAGTGCTCAGCGTTCCCGGTGCTCCCTATCGCGGTGTCGCTCTGCGGTCCTTCGACCCGAAGACCCAGCAGTGGTCAATCTGGTGGCTCGACAGCAGGACACCATCCGAACCATTGGATCCGCCCATGATTGGAGGCTTCCACAATGGCGTGGGCACTTTCTATGGGGATGATACGGTCAAGGGAAAGCGGGTTCGGGCGCGCTTCATCTGGTCCAACATCACTCCGACATCGTGCCACTGGGAGCAAGCGGCCTCGTCAGACGAGGGCAAGACCTGGGAGACTAACTGGGTGCAGGACATCACACGAGTTCGCTGATCGAGCTCACTAATCAAGGGGATCGACACTAATACGCGCGTGCGACAACCCGTGCGGCATGGAATGGCCCTTCGCGTTTCCAAAGCGGTTCTCGTTTTTGCAATCGCACTTTTCTACACGATTCTGGTCCTGAACAACATCACGGATCACGGCTCCAACTACGAGTTTGTCCGCCACGTCCTGATAATGGACTCAAGACGATTTCTTCACGGAGCTGAGCACGGCCAGTTGGATTCGCGATGCACGCGCTACGCCCTTGGCGAGCGCGTGCATCGGGTGTTCTGCTTCACGGAACCGGAACTGAAACGGCAGATGAACTGACCTTGGTCAAAAACCATCGTCCGTCGATCTTCCTGGCCTCACCGTCGAGGTCCACGTGGCTCACCGCGGTCCAAAACGGCTGGCCCGTAGCCGGATTCAACGCTACGTTGAAGTAATGGCATTCGAAATACACCGACGATTTCCAGCCGTCATAATCCCTTACAGGGACATACTTCGTTTTGTACGCCGGGGACAGCGAGACAAACTTATTGGCTGCCTGCAACCCGCCGGAAACATACTTGAAGAACGTGCACAGGGTGCCCTGTTGACCGGTGGCTGACGTGTCGCCCGAGGGTAGAGGGCAACTGGCGGGATCATCCGGATCGCCGTTGCCGATATAATTTCCTGCCGTAGCGGTAGTGTTGACAACCGTGAGTTCGGCGTCTTTGGTCCAGATCGCGAGTACGTCGCGGATTCGCTGCGTGATCACTTCTGGTGAATCGCCATTTATTGGATCGTGCACGCTGACTGCCGCGTGAAAGGTCGCGTGAATTTGCTGTTCCAATTCCGCCATTTGGGTTAGCTTATCGTCATCGTTCCGCCAGCCACCTCCATGGGCGGCTCCTAACTGCGCTACAGCCGTCGCCGTCAACAATGTTCCCGCGAGAAGCACGCTAAGCAGCGCTGTCATTTTCTTGAATATCGATTCCATGTCCGTCTCCTTTGATGTTGGGGCACAGTTGTAGTTCTCACTGCGCCTGTTTGTTTGCCTTCACTCCATATAGCGAAAATCGCGGCGCAAACCTGTAAGTGGGAAAGAAACTTCTTCGGGCACCTGATCCTGAAACTGCCGGGTAGTATGGTAATGTTTACGGCAGTTGGCTACTCCTCCGGCCCAGGGGTTTTGGATGGACGACGCCCTCGAACACGAGATCACCCAACTGCTTCAGGCCTGGCGCCAGGGTGACGAACGCGCTCTGGATAAGCTGACTCCTCGGGTTTACCGCGAGCTGCATCGCGCCGCCCGGCGTTGCATGTCACGGGAGCGCGACGGCCATACTTTACAGACGACGGCGCTGATCAATGAGCTTTATCTGCGTCTCTCAGATCTGAAGCCGATTGACTGGCAGAACCGGGCGCACTTCTTCGCGCTGTGTGCGCGGCAAATGCGGCGCATTCTCACCGACCAGGCCCGTGCCCGGCAATCGCAGAAACGTGGCGATGGAGCGAGGGCGGTCTCATTGGACGATGCTCCGGCAATCTCCCCGGAACCCTCCGCTGATTTGGTTGCTGTGGACGACGCTCTCAATCAGCTGGCGAAAGTGGACGAGCGCAAGAGCCAGGTTGTAGTGTTGCGTTTTTTTGGTGGCCTTGGCGTTGAGGAAATTGCCGAAGTTTTGAAGGTTTCACCTGATACGGTGGCGCGGGATTGGCGGTTGGCCAAGGCGTGGCTGATGCGCGCCCTGAGGGAAAATAAATCCGATGAAGCCTGAGCGATGGAGCAAAATCGAGAGCATTTTTCACAAGGTTCTCGAGGCGGACGAAAGCCGGCGCGGCTCTGTAATCGAGGAGTCGTGTGCTGGCGATGCAGAACTGCGCCGCGAGGTGGAATCGCTGCTGGCTCATCACAGCGACTCTGCCAGCTTCATCGAGAAACCAGCATTTGCGGACCAGGCGAACACCATCACCGTTCGGCCCGTCACGGCGGCAGCTGCGCCGCGGCCCGACCTGAAGGGCGTTGCGGTTGGACACTATCGCATTCTCGAAGAAATCGGCTTCGGCGGCATGGGAGTGGTATACAAAGCCGAAGACGCTAGACTCGGCCGCCTGGTCGCGCTGAAATTCCTCCCTGAACACATGGCGGCGGATTCCCTCGCGCTAGAACGTTTTCGCCGCGAGGCCCGTGCCGCTTCATCGCTGAACCATCCCAATATTTGCACGATTTACGATGTCGACGTGTACGAGGGCCGGGAATTTATCGTAATGGAATATCTCGATGGGCAGACGCTCGCTATGTATATAGCGGGACGGCGATCGGTTGGCACTGAGCTCGTCGCGAAATTGGGAATGCCGATTGCCGAGGCGCTCGGGGCGGCACACTCCAAGGGAGTAATTCATCGCGACATCAAACCGGGCAATATCTTCGTTACTCAATCGGGGCTGGTGAAAGTCCTCGATTTCGGGGTGGCGAAGCTGGTGGCTGAGGCCAATCAATCCGAGGCTACTACGTTGACCGAAACAAACACTATCACGGGCACACTGCCTTATATGTCGCCGGAACAATTGCGTGGTGAGAATCTCGACACTCGGTCTGATAT
>JBAVUV010000209.1:0-2050 GCA_049696955.1 Candidatus Sulfotelmatobacter sp.
CTAATCAGTTGATCCGCCAATACTTCCCCTGAAGAACCAATCTGTTTGGCTGTACTCAGTCAAATCCGAGCCAGGGTAACGTTCCGGCTGATCTAACCTAGCCAGCGCTTTTGCCTCTTGTTTTCGATGCTAGGTGGATTCGAGCTTAGTGTTGCGTCGACCCATTGATACCACCGAACTTATCGGGAGTTGACCGGTGCCAACAGTAAAGGATGTGCACCCGTAGAGTCCAAGGCTATCGTTTCGCCTCTGCGACGGGGCGCGCGCCAAGCTACCGATTGCTTGTGTATCCCAAGGCTTGCTCGGCGAATCGCTTTTTGCTTGCATCGTCGCCTGCAAGCAAGAATGCGGCATGATGATTACCGTAAGGAACCACGTGCGCTCCGCCGTCGATCAAATCCTGCTTCAGGCGCTCATGAAGTTCAGGCAGCAGCGACCAATGGACCCTGGGATGGTCGTGATGTTCGAGGTGAAAACCGATATTGAACATTGTGAGGTTGAAAAATTTCGACACGAACACAGTGGAGTGACTAACCGGCCTCGCGTCACTCTTCGGGACACATCCCGCGTGCTGGGCATACATTCCCGACCCCATCACCCACACGTTCGCGATCCAGTGCGGCAGCGCCCATAGCCATACGGCCATTTTCCAATCGATCCAAAAAGGAATTGACCAAAGCGCAAGGAAAATGGCGAGTTCACGGAGCGACTTGCGACGCAGGTTTTGGCGCGCGGTCAGGTCCCTCCAGAGATGAGTCGTGAGGCGCCACGGCCAATGCATGAACAGGTACCGTCGGAAGTCTTCAAATGAACCGTCGGCATTCTGCTTTGGGAGAGTCCAATCATCAGTGGCTAGCAGCCTGGCATGGTGAATGGTGACGTGGCAGTACTCCCAAAAGAATGACGGCCACCCGCCGGAAAACGCCCAGATTCGACCGAACCAGCGATTGGCGAATTGCGAGGTGAAGATTGGGCGATGTGAATGGTTGTGGAAGTTGACACCGACATCAATGCCGGAGATCCAACCAAGCATCGTCGCCGACGCTGCCACAAAAGCTATGCGGGTCCACGGACCAGTGACGCCAACCAGCTTAGGGTGCTGGTATAGCCAGAAGGCGCAACAGTACGCTGCGAGGCAAGCGATGTGGAAGGCTAGGCAGTGCCCGTCCTGGGGATCGGAAAGAATGCGCCAACGGCTAAACGCGTCCGTGACATTGCGTTGATCTCGGTTCATAACAACCTCAAAGCCGCAGTTACCGCCAGTACCGTGATTGCCAGGCTCAC
Organism: Candidatus Sulfotelmatobacter sp.; assembly: GCA_049696955.1. Lineage (GTDB taxonomy): Bacteria > Acidobacteriota > Terriglobia > Terriglobales > Acidobacteriaceae > Sulfotelmatobacter. The sequence continues at coordinate 1,285 of JBAVUV010000209.1, forward strand.
CCAAGGCCCCCAAAGTATCGCGCCCGCGATGACCACGATCGCAAAAAGAGGCCAGAACGATCTTCCGAAAGCAAGCCCAGTCTGTGACAGAAACTTGTGCGAAAGACGCCTCATGGTGCGCTCTTTTCCTTCGAGATTTGCTTTGTGGTGCGGTGTATTAGCAGCCGAGAAGAATTGTCGGCGCCCGGGATCCTTAGCTCAGGTGCCTGCAATAAACTTGTTCTGCAGGCCAGAGCGGTCTGTTTAAGTGTTTCCTGCGGAATGCTCGGTCTGAATCGTCGTGGCGGCTCGTCTCCGCCGCTTGATCATGCCTTTCTCCCGGCTGTTCTGTGCAGTGGCAACGCCACAGAGCACGAGAAATGCCGATGAAGATAGGAGTCCACAGAAAGCGGTTCCCGTCATATTGGTGCTCATGTTTGGACCTTCCGAGACAGCTACGGTAGCACATCTCGAACCCAGCATAGCTCCCGAATAGCGGGCGTACAATTGGCAGAACTGACAGTTTGGGCTCCTGAACTTCACCTGACTGTCACGCGGCTTGCAAGGACTTGCTTGTCACCGGGCTTCCGTGGGGCGGGCCCGCACTGGAATAACCCGAGTTGTATCTCCATTGCCTCGTTCCGTTCGAGTCACCCTGGACGATGAATTACGCGTCTAGCTTCCGGCATCCCGTCAAGCTCTTGCGGTCTCGCTGCCTGATGCCCGATAAACGCTGCGGGCCCAACCGGTGGATGCAACACCATCCGGTGCGTTGATTCGGCAATGC
>JBAVUV010000210.1:0-4779 GCA_049696955.1 Candidatus Sulfotelmatobacter sp.
ATGAATCGTCTTAAATGAGCAGTTGGTGCCCTATTAAACGGGATGACTTAGGGTGGGGGGCTGATTTGCGCTAGTTCTTGGCTGCGCGGTGCTCGTCCGCGATTTCCCATCGTTTATCCCTATGTTATAGATATTTGTCGCAAAGTGTGACGATAATGATCGGCGTAATCCTGTAGCGTTAGTGAGGATGCTTTGTCGAGTCAACAGCCTTCACGATCTGTTGCCCAACTGATGGAACTCTTGCGAAGTGAACTGTCTGATCTAACTCAACAAGACAATGCTCTGAGGAAGCTTACCCGCAGGCTTAGCCTTCTTCTCCGAACTTTACCAAAGAGCTCCGGCATAGGAGCCCCACCGCCAGAATCGATTCCCTCACGTGTGCGACTCTCAGGGCGATCCACTCGTAAGATCGCTGCGAACGAAAGCATGCGCCGCGCCTGCCGCATTGCACTCATGGAAACGGAGGAGGCGGCGACAGTGGATGAGATTTATTCGCGTATCGCGCACAGGGAGTCCTTTCACTTCGATAATGTTTATCAGGCCGCAGCCGCGATACGCCAAACCTTGAATTTGATGACTGAGCGAGGGGAAATCTTAGTTGTGGAGACGCATCCCTGCCCGCGATGGAAACGAGCCAGCGTCTGAGAGTCAAACAATATCTAATTCTGTTGTCACATCTATCCTCCATTTTTGACCGAGGTATTCGGAAACAGTCAGCGCAAAGTATTCGAGCGGATGCGCCGATGGGTTCGAGTCAATTCCATTTCTCATATTAGAAAAAGGCGCAATTCAAATTCAGGTAGTTGCAACAGTCATACTCCCTAAGAACAACCGTCTCCCAAGCTGTGTTCGAATACAGTTCTCATCCATTTTGACCTGAAAAGAAGCTGCTCGTCCCATTCCTCCGTGCAGAACAAATTCCTGGCGAAGCGCATGCACTCCACTCCCTGTTCCCAATCATCGAGCCCGAACCGAAGGAGAGTCGATGGAATCCCTATTGAAGAAAACAGCGATTTGCTTAGAGATATCGCATACAAATTCCGGACAAACAATGATCAGTCGCCTTGTTCTTTTATTTTGGGCAATGATCCTTGCATCTTCTCTTGCCCTCGGCCAAGGAATTGTCACAGGTTCCATCTCCGGAACGCTGATGGATTCCCAAGGCGCGCTAATTGCCGCCGCAAACGTGAAGGCGACCCAGACGGAAACCAATCGCACATTTACTACCGCAACCTCCAATGCGGGAGTGCTTCAGCTTCCATCCCTGCCCCCCGGGACGTATAACGTGGTGATCGAGGCGACGGGCTTTGCGGTCTATAAAGCACAGGGCATCATTGTTGTGGTAGGCAGAGACAGCAGCCTGGGCGAAATTAAACTTCGGATTGGAAATACTGCCGAAACCGTGGAGGTCGCAGGCACGGCTCCTCTGGTCGAGAGTACGACCGATCAACTCTCTCAGACGTTCGACAACAAAGAAGTCGCAAACGTACCGTTAGGAAATGGCTACGACTCATTTGTGCTGTTCAGCCCAGGAGTGGTCACCGCAGGAAGCGGAGGCTTCAGCAACAACAACGGCGCCGAGCTTTCCATCAATGGACAGCGGGCCCGCTCGAATAATTACCAGTTAGATGGGCAGAGTAACAACGACAATACCATTGGCGGCCCGTCGATCTTTTTCGGCAATCAGGACACCATCGCAGAGTTGCAGGTGGTTACCAACTTCGACGCAGAATACGGGCGCAATCTCGGAGGCGTAGTCAATTACATCACTAAGGGAGGGACGAACCACTTCCACGGCACAGCGTTTGAGTTCTGGCAGGGCGACCATTTCGATTCGCTCCAGAACCAGGAGAAGTCACCTCTCTATGGCTTCTGTCCGCCGGGAGTGAATCCTTCAACAGGATGCTCACAACCCGTCGTGCCCCAGTTCGTGCAGAACCAGTTTGGCGGCACCATCGGCGGACCCATTAAGCGCGATAAGATTTGGTTTTTCGGTTCTACTAACATGGAGCGCTTGCGCACAGCTGGAGCTCCGTTTTCGTCATCTGCGTCGCTCACGCCAACCACGACCGGAATTCAGCAACTGCAGGCGGTCTTTCCAAACAATCCGGCGGTTTCGGCTTTGTCGCAATTTGGCCCGGCGACGCTCACCATTGGAAATCCCGTTTTCAGCAATATTCAGAATGTTCCAGTATCGGCAAACGGAACCAGCGCCAACATCGAGATGGGGACGGTCACTCGATTCCTTTCTTCACCGTTCAACGACTATGAGGCTACGGGACGCGTGGATATTCAGCTTACCCAAAAGGACCGGTTCTTCGGCCGCTACATCTTCCAGCAGACCGCAACTGACAATGTGCCGGTCAGTACAGACCCCGGGGACGCGCAAGGCGAAATCATCGACGTTCCGGGCCGCAGCCAGCAGATCGGACTTGATCTTACCCATACTTTCAATCCGTCCTTGCTGAACCAGGTTCGATTCAGCTATTCCCGCTCGAGTTCTGCGTTTGAGGGTGGAGCGTTCCCCAACTGCTTGTTAGCCAGCTCCGGATTGTGCCCGCCTCAGATCAGCATTGAGAATGTCAGCTTCCTCGGCGCGGGGCAAAGCATCGGCTTTCCTCAGGGTCGTCTCATCAACATTTACGAACTCCAGGACAATGCGTCCATGGTGCGCGGCAGGCACGTTATGAAGTGGGGAGGCGAGTACGAACGCCAGCGTTCCCCCAACTATGGCCTGTTCGAGGAGAATGGCGAAGTCAACTATACGGACTTCAACTCATTCCTCGCGAATACTCCGATCCTGACTCAAGTTGCCTATGGGCAGCCCGTTCTGCGATTCAAAGAAAACGACGTTGCGCTCTACTTCCAGGACGACTGGAGAATAAAAGATAATCTCACTCTCAACCTCGGATTGCGGTGGGAATTCTACCAGCAGGCCAGCAATCTACTGCACAATGAAAGCGTGGCGCAACAAACCGGGCCGAATAATCTTTGGAGCCAGAGTCTGCCTCTTAGTTTGACGACCGTCCCGCAACTTCCCAATCACTACCGCAACTATGGACCAGTGGTTGGCTTCGCATGGACACCGCACATCATCGAGACTGTGCTCGGCCACGATCAGACGGTGGTTCGTGGCGGCTTCCGCATCGCTTACGATTTCGCCTATTACAACCTCGCCAGCAATGTCGAAGGCAGCTCGCCTTTCACAAATCTGGCCACCATTCCGAACGCATCCGGAACCGGCTTCGCGGGACTGCCAAACCTCAGTCCGCTGAACGGCTCAACACTCGGCGCCGCTCTTTTCCCGCTGGCGCCAAAAGGAAATCCGGGCTTCGCCACGGAACTACAGTTTGGCCCCAATTTCCGCAATCCCTATTCGGAGCAGTGGAATCTCGGCATTCAGCGCCAGATCAACGGAAAAATGGCGGCGGAGGTTCGCTACGTCGGCAATCACGATCTCGCCCAGTATCAGGAACTCAACGGGAATCCCGATCTTCTGCCTTTGATCAACAATGGATTTGGCAATGTGATTCCGGCGGGCCTGACACCATGCACCACTCCCGGGCAGCCGGGATCAACCGGAACCGATCAATTCGGAAACCCTGTCGGTTATGCCAACTGCAATTTCAGCCGTGTGATTGAATACGCGAATAGCGCCTACTCAATTTACAACGGCTTGCAGAGCCAATTCCGAATTCAGAACTGGCACGGCTTTACCGGTGCGGCGTCTTACACATTCAGCAAAACGATCGACAATACCTCGGAAGCTTTTTCGACCGCCGCGGGAACCTTCTTCGCGCTGGCGCAAAATCCCTTCGACATCGGCGGCGCGGAGCGCGCAAACAGCAATTACGATTTTCCCAACGTCTTTTCTTTGTTGTGGGTTTATAACTTGCCGAGCCCACACTGGCAGTCCGGGTTGCTGGGTCATCTGCTAGGAGGCTGGCAGATCAACGGAACCTACCGCTACAACAGCGGTCAACCCTGGACCGTTGAGCAAAATGCCGGTCAGGGATTATGCGATCCCACCAATTACACCGGAGGCGGGCTTGACACTTGCCGCCCGTTCCCCGGCGACGCCAGCACGCCCTTCAATCTCATCGGCCAATACTGCGATGGAACTCTGGGAACCTGTCCGAATTCCGCCACTGGAACCGGAGCTTTTCCGGTGGGAACGCTGGTCAGCTTGAACGCCGGATGCGTAGGAACTGGGGGGAGCTCAGGCCAATGCCCGGTTACTCCCATTCCTGCAGCACACTTCATCGTCAATACGCCCGCTGCGGAAACAATCTTCGGAACGCCCTTCTCGACGCTAGGTCGCAACACGCAGCGGGGGCAGCCCATCAGCACGATCAACCTGGCTGTATTCAAGGATACGAGAGTGACCGAGCGTCTCACCATCGAATTTCAGGCAGAGACGTTCAACTTGTTTAACCATCAATGGTTGGGGATACCTATCCAGGATGTGAACGCAGCCGTTAATACCGTGGATGGCGTCAATCAGTTCGGCAGTAATGCCTTCAACTTCAACGGGGGCGATACATTTGCCGGCAACCTCGTCACGGATGGCATTGGGCGCCGCCGCTTGCAGTTCGGGGCCAAAATTATCTTTTAAAATTGATTCGTCACTCTGTTTTATCTGAAGCGCGGGAGTGCCCATCGGTCTTTTCCTCCGATTGCAATGCATACGGAATACGCACCCGCGCCATCTTTACTCCATCTATCGAATCAAGCAGTTCGAAAGTTTGATGTTGTCCGTAAAGTGATTCGAGCCGCTCC
>JBAVUV010000211.1:0-5570 GCA_049696955.1 Candidatus Sulfotelmatobacter sp.
CGGCGAAGGTTGATAACCAGCCGCTGGTGCGGTCGCTGCTGGGCAAAATGAAAGATCTGTTCGATTAAGCACAAATCGAAATTAGTATCCGGGAATTTAGATTGTGCAGCCGAGTGCGCATTCAGAATTTCACGAGTGCCGCACTATTTATTCCTTCATGCGCTGCCGCTCGGGGACGTCATGACCCGCCGCCGCTGGATTGCTGACGAAGTTTCTGGAGATCGCGCCGCTCTGGTTGGAGAGCACGCGGATCATCTGGTGCGCGTGCTGCGTGCTCGCGTTGGAGAAGATTTCGATATTGCCACTGGCCAAAGCGTTCGCCGCGGACGAATTATTTTGGTGGAAGATGACCGCGTCGAGTTTGAGTTGAGCGATGTGATTTCCGATGCTGCCTTGGCTCGACTTACTCTGGTTCTCGCGATCTACAAATTTGACCGCATGGAGTGGGCGATTGAGAAGTGTACGGAGCTTGGCGTCTCGCGCATCGTGCCACTGATCTCTCACCGGACGGATTCACACCTGGCTGCCGCGTCCAGAAAACGAGTTGAGCGATGGCAGCGCATCGCCCGCCAAGCGGCGCAACAATCCCGCCGGAGCGCACCACCAGAAATCGCTGAGCCCATCAAGCTTTCCGAGGCATTGAATCTTGCCCCCGGTTTGCGAATACTTTTAGCGGAATCGGAAGAGCACACGTTGCTGCTAGACGTGCTGAAACCTGGAACTCCCGACCGCGCAATTGCGCTCGCCGTCGGTCCAGAAGGCGGATGGACGGGAGACGAGATCCAAGGTTTTCGGCAAGCGGGATGGATTTCTGCCTCGCTGGGAAACACAATCCTGCGCGCCGAAACCGCCGCAATTGCCGCGACGGCAATCGCGGCCACGGCGTTGAATTCTCTCTGATTTTCACAGCCCACGGGTTTCTGAACGTGGTGGTATTCTGAGCCCCAATGGCTGTTTCCAAAGTTCAACCCCGTCCCGCTTCATTTCTTCCCGACGATCGCCAGCGCGAAGCCATCGAGCATGTTCACGGACCAATGCTGGTAGTTGCGGGCGCTGGAACCGGGAAGACTTCCGTGCTGATACACCGCATCGCGCTCCTGGTGCAGCAGGGCCATGCTAAGCCGGAGGAATTACTTGCCCTGACTTACACCGTGGCCGCCGCGGGCGAGATGCGTGACCGGGTCAGCAGCCTGCTGGGCAAGAACATTCATTCGGCTACCTTTCATGATTACTGCAATGCCCTGCTGAAGCGCGCCGAGAAAGACTTTGCCGTGCTCGACGAAAAGGATCTCTGGATTTACCTCCGCAAAAGGATTCATGAACTTCGCCTTGAGCACTACGTGCGGGCAGCTAACGTTGCGCAGTTTCTTGATGATTTATTGCGCTTCTTAAATCGGTGCCACGATGAACTGGTCACGCCGGAGAAGTATGCGGAGTATGTTCATCGTCTCGAGCGTGGGGAATCTACTGGCCCCCGCGTGGCCAAATCAAAAGAGAAGTTAACCGATGCCGAAGTGATTGGACGGTGTCAGGAAATCGCCCGCGTATTCGCGACTACCGAGCGCTGGCTGCGCGAAGACAATTACGGAACGTTCAGCCACATGATCACGCGGGCCCATGAGTTGCTGACGAGCGACGACAAAGCGCTAGAAGAAGAGCGCGCCCGTGCCCGCTTCATTCTGGTCGACGAATTTCAGGACGCGAACTTCGCGCAGATCCAGATTCTCGCCACTCTGGCCGGGCGCAACCCTAATATCTTTGCAGTCGGAGATCCGGACCAGGCCATTTACCGTTTTCGTGGGGCCTCGAGCGCAGCGTTTCATCTCTTCCGACGGCATTTTCCTGAGAGCAAGCTTGTCGTTCTAGGCAAGAATCGCCGTTCCACCACTCCGATTCTGCAGAGTGCCTTCGCCGTGGTCGATAAAAACCCTGCGGTCTTCCGAGCCGGCGAACCGGGAGGATTCGCCTATCGCCGCAGTCCCCTGCAATCGGCGCGGGAGGAAGAAGCGATTCATCAGGGAAAATCCCTGCCCACGCTGCCGGTGGAGGCGATCGCATTTACCGGTCGGGATGCCGAGGCGCCGGACGTGGTTCGCATCATTGAGGAGACACAACGCCACACGCGATGCAAGTGGAAAGACTTCGCCATTCTCTACCGTTCTCATGTGAATCGCGATGATGTGGTGCAGCACTTGGCCGAGCACAAAATTCCATTCACCATCGAGAACATGGACGTTAGCGACACGCCGGAAGTGCGGGATTTGTTTGCCTGCGTTGCGGCCGTGGTCGACCTGAGTTCCGATGCAAGTCTGTTTCGAGTGGCGGCATTGGAGCAGTTTGAAGTGGATCCCGAGCAACTTCGCAGTGCGCTGCGTGCGATCGCGAAGGAATCCAAAGATGGAGTGGTCGTTCCGCTGTCTTCGGTCCTCGATGGCGTCATCGGTGGTCCGGCGGTGTTGCAATGTGTGCGCCGGGCGCGGGATGAAGTCGACCGCAGGCAGGCGAAAGCCCGCGCCGCGATGCAGTTGATCGGAAAGCAATTCGGTCTCAACCTCGATTCGCCGGTGATGCAGGCAGCGCTGAAGTTTGCCGCTGACTGGGAGCAGAAGGCCACTACCAAAAGCGGGGATCTGCACGAATGGATCGAGTATCTCAGTTATTTTCGCGAGGCCTGCGGAACCATTCCGCTGGCGTCGAATGAAAATGAGGATGCAGTGCGCTTGATGACGGCGCATGGAGCGAAAGGTCTGGAGTTTTCTCACGTTTTCATCCTGCGTGCCACCAGCCCGTCCTTTCCAGCCAGCTATAGGGAGAGCCTGGTGGAGTTTCCGCGAGAGTTACGCGATCCGGATTCGGCGGTCGGAGGCGATGACAAGACGCTGCACGATCAAGAAGAGCGGCGGCTCTTTTATGTCGCGATGACTCGCGCCCGGGATTCATTGCACATGTATGGCAAGCAGGGGATTGGACGCGACAAAACGCCGGCGGGCTTCCTGCGCGAACTGATTGGCAACCCAGGACTACAGCGATGGCTCCGGGCGCGGGCTGCGCTGCCTTCGCAACCGGAGTTGATCGAGATCGCGGCAGCGGCGGACCTGTCCCATGACCAAGGCTCGCGCCTGCCCGCATGGCTTGAACTTCCAGCGATTGATGGGCTGGACGCCAGACTGAGCGCCAGCGCCATCGAGACGTATGAGACTTGCCCTTTGCAGTTCAAATTCGAGCGGGAATGGAAACTCTCGCGGCAACTCCATGCTGCGGTGCAGTACGGGGCGGCGATGCACCGGGTGTTGCGCACCTACTATGACTCCGTTCGTCTACGCAGGACAAAGCCGGACGACGAACTGCTGCAGCAGTTTCGTGACGATCTGCTCTCGACTGGAATTCAGGATGACTATCAACGCGATTTGTACCTGGAACAGGGCCTGGATCAACTAAAAGAGTTTCTTGCCGCGACGCGCTCTGCGATGCTGCCCGAGGTTCTGCATACTGAAGAGTGGTTCGACGTGGAGATTGCCGGCACCAAGCTTACCGGACGCATCGACCGGATGGATCGTGCGCCCGATGGCAGCGTGGTGATCGTCGACTACAAGACCGGCAAGGCGCGATCGCAAGAGGATGCAGATGAAAGCTTGCAACTTTCAATCTATGCCATGGCGGCGGAGCAGAGGTGGGGATACCGCGTCAGCGAATTAGTGTTTCATAATCTCGAAGGAAACATTCCGATCATTTCGAAGCGTACAGAGTTTCAATTGGAACAGGCTCGAGAGCGAGTGCTGGCTGTGGTGCGCGGCATCGCGGATGGAAACTTCAAACCGAAGCCCGATTTCTACTGCAACTTCTGCGCATTTCGCGGGCTGTGTCCGGCACGGGAAAAGCGTGCACCGAACGTTAGCTTGAACACTTGAAAGACGGCGGCAAAGGCTCGGTCGATTTACCGCAGCACTCGGAATTTTAGGACAAAAACTTAGGGGACGCTTTTGGCGTCCCCCTTTGACTTCATACTGACTGCTTAATGCTTCTTTTTCTTCTTTGCCTTTTTCTTGGTTGCCATTGGTTCTATTCTCCCTTCCATTTTCATGGAAAAATCTGCAACGATCTTTTGTTGCAACTAAATGAAGTATTCAGTTAATGAAAAATGAAGTCAAGAAAAAAATGCACGTAGTGTGGCGAGCGATGCTGTACCAAAGTCACAGAGTGGAGAGCGTGAGCGACAAAATCTACTCGACGCAGCAATGAAATCTGCCCAGCGTGCGACTCGCGGGAGACGAGCAGCCTTCGGACGCTGTTCGTTTCATTTGCAGATTCTTCGCATGCCGACTACCGAGTAATGCTGTGACAATCTCGCGGAAGTTCATCCTTTCCGCATCCCGCAGCATCTATAATGAAGTTGCGAATCTTCTTGGGAGCATGATCTATGGCGGGTTTCGACGATGTTGTCATCATTTCCGGTTGTCGAACGGCGGTGGGTAAATTCCAGGGAAGCCTGAGTGATTTAAGCGCTACGCAGCTGGGTGCGGTGGTAGTGCGCGAGGCAGTGAAGCGCGCGGGATTGAACTTCGACCAGATTGATGAGTGCATCATGGGCAACGTTCTTCCTGCAGGACTGGGGCAAAATCCCGCGCGGCAGGCTGCAATCTTCGGGGGATTGTCTCCCGCCACAGGTGCCATGACAATCAACAAAGTTTGTGGCTCCGGACTGAAGGCAGTCGCTCTCGCTGCGCAAGCGGTACAAACCGGAAACAGTTCCATCGTCGTCGCCGGCGGCATGGAGTCGATGACGAACGCTCCTTACCTGCTGCCGCAAGCTCGCAAGGGATACCGGTTGGGCAACGGCAAAGTGATCGATTCCATGGTGCATGACGGACTCTGGGATATTTACAACGACTATCACATGGGCGTCACTGGGGAGAACGTCGCCGAAAAATATGGCATCACGCGTGAAGAACAGGATGAGTTCGCGGTCAACTCCCATCGGAAAGCCATCGCCGCATGGAAAGAGTGCCGCTTCAAGTCGCAGATCGTTCCGGTAGAGATTCCTGCAAAGAAGAAAGGCGAAGCACCCATACTGTTTGAAAAAGATGAATCGCCGCGCGAGGATACGACCATGGAAGCACTCCGCGCCCTGAAGCCCGCGTTCAAGAAAGATGGAACAGTAACTGCGGGCAACGCGCCGGGAGTAAATGACGGGGCTGCGGCGGTCGTCGTGACCAGCGCAACGCGGGCGAAGGAACTCGGTGTTCAACCGATGGTTCGGATCGTGGCGCAAGCCACCAGCGGAGTCGAACCAAAATGGGTGATGATGGCTCCGGTCGACGCGGTGCGAAAAATTTGGGAAAAGACGGGATGGAAAAACGAAGACGTTGATCTCTATGAACTCAACGAGGCTTTCTCGGTGCAGGCGCTTGGGGTCACACGCGAGCTTGGACTCGATCCTAGCAAGGTCAATGTGAATGGTGGAGCTGTGGCCATTGGCCATCCCATCGGAGCCAGTGGTGCCCGAGTGCTCGTGACCTTGATCTATGAGATGGCACGGCGGAATGCAAAGCGTGGAATCGCCGCGCTTTGCC
>JBAVUV010000212.1:0-3881 GCA_049696955.1 Candidatus Sulfotelmatobacter sp.
CGACCATCGGACTGCTCTGGCTCATACTGCTGAGTTCATTTGGAGCGGCGCAAAAACAGGACGCCTCGGGCCTCGACGGCGTCCTGAAGAAAATGGACGAGACGGCTGCTCACTTCCAAACGGCGCAAGCTGAGTTCGTGTTTGAGCAATATCAGAAAGTGGTGGATGAGACCGACACGCAGAAGGGCACGGTGTATTACCGTAAGGCGAGCCAGCAGATTGAGATGATGGCCGAGTTCACCGACCCAGACAAAAAGTTTGTACTCTACAAGGGCGGCAAGCTTCAGGTATATCAGCCGAAGATCGAGCAGGTGATGGAGTATTCGGCGGGCGCGAACCAACAGGAGTTAGAAAGCTTTCTGGTTCTAGGTTTCGGGGGCAGCGGCGAGGATCTGAAAAAATCGTTCGACGTGACCTACCAGGGCGAAGAAACGATCGGCAACATTCCGTCGGCGAAGCTGCAATTGATTCCTAAGAGCGAAAAATTGCGAGGTAATTTACCGCAGATTATTTTGTGGATCGATCTGGACCGCGGAATTTCCGTGCAACAGAAGTTGATGCAGACGCAGGGCGATTATCGCCTGGCGAAATATTCAGCGATCAAAGTAAACGCGAAGATCAATAATGATGTATTTCGTTTGAAAACCACGGGCAAAACGAAATTTGTCTCGCCGCGCGGCTAAGTAGTTGCATCTAAAGCGGAAGAATGTTGTTCTGGAAAATGCACGCGGGGCGCTATACTGCCTACAGAATCCTCATCTGAGTCCAAGCATGGCCAAAGTATTTACCATCCCGATGCCGCCGAAGTTGGGTCGTCCCATGAAAAGAGAACGCACGTCCGATCCGCGCTACGTGGACGGACAACGGTTGCTGGTGGAGGCGATGCGTTATTTGGCCCAGAGCGACCCGGTCACCAACCGCGCCGCGATCGAACTGATCTCTGAGCACGTGCGCACGCGGTTCCGGATGAGCGACTCGCCGCTATCGTAAGTCTGTCCTCGGCCGCCAAATCGGCGGCTAAGATTTTCTCTCCCAAATTTTCCGGTGCGTTCTTCGCGACGTTTGATCGGACGCGCCCCTTCAGAAAGACACGCGTCCAGCCAGCTGGATGATGCGTGGATCGTAGGTTGAGGTGATTTGACCGAAGATCGAGCTGTTCGGGTTGGTGCCAGCGGCGCCACCGCTATAGATTCCATTGCCGCTGTTGATGATGCCGGGGTTGGCGAAGTTGGCGTGATTCAGGATGTTGAAGAATTCCGCGCGCAGTTCGAATTTCACCCGCTCTGTAATCGCGGTTGTCTTCGAAAAGGCCAAATCGAAATCTACATAGCTTGGTCCGCGGAAGAAGTTACGCGGCAAGGTTCCATAGGTGGCGAGCGCGGGATCTGCAACCACTTGAGAATCGGAAGGAAGTATTGCCGGCCCCGGCACGCAAGAAGGATCGCTGCATTGCGCATTGCTGAGGCTATTCGGATTGAAATAATAGTGGCCGGTATTACCGTTAATCGTCTGAGTGGTTCGCGGATTGAGCGTGTTCAGTGGACCAACGATGTTGGCGTGAACATTGAACGGGTCCCCGGCACCGGATGGACCCTCGGCGTTATAGGTGTATTGCTCCCCGAGGTTCGCGAACACGTCGAACGGCAAGCCGGAGCGCCAGGTTACGATCGGGAAAAGACTCCAGCCTTGCGTCAGGCGTTTGGGGGCAGGTTCAAAGAGGCGGTCGAAGGGCAGGTCCCAGCCTCCGCTGAAGGTGATGCGGTCGCGAACGTCTTGATCGCTGGAGGCGCGAAACAGCTCCGGACTATAAGAGGGAACCGAACTATTTCTCTGCCGGAAGCCCGAGGCATTGTCAATGCTGTGTCCGTAGGTGTACGCCAGAGTGAAGTAGGTGCGCCCCAGGTAATGTGAATCGACGAGCTGGCGGTTTAGGCTGGCTTGCAGGCTGTTGTAGATAGCATTACTGATGTTCTTGAACTCGGGTGCGGAGCCGAAGCTGCAGGTTCCAAAAGAGTTCGAGGAGCTATTCCCGCTCGCGTCCAGGCAAGAACTGTCCCCGGCGCCGAGATTAAGCACGCGATCGGTGGTGCCCAGAACGAACGGGTTGACATCGATCAGCGAGGTCAATCCATGGGAGAGGTTGCCCACATAGCTCACTTCGAGAGCGGTACTGTGAGCCAGTTCGTGTTGCACGCTCAGGTTGTACTGATAGGTGATGGGAGTCTTCAGGTGGGGATCTACGAAGTACACGCTTCCGCCGCTATTGATCGGCAGAAATCCGGCTGCATTGAAATCAAGATTCGAAGGCGGTGTGTGCGATGGGAACGGGTCGGGAACGTCGGCGGAATTGGGACCGAACGGGTCGCTTAAATACGGGGAGGGACCATTCGCGGCAAATGTGGGGAAGTTCAAACCTACACTGGAGAAGAAAGGAGGCTGCCCGTTAAACTGCAAATTGTCTTCGCCTTTGAGAATGTCATAGAACATGCCGAATCCGCCGCGAACGCTGGTCTTGGCGTCGCCGCGTGGATCCCATGCGAAACCGATGCGCGGCCCCCAGTTTGTGCGATCAGGGAAATTTGCCCCGAGCGGAGCGCCTCTATCCCCGGGGAAAACCATTCCCCGCGGAGCGCCGGTAAAGACCGTTGATTGCAGACCCGGAATCAGCGAGAAGGAGCGGCCTTCGGTATCTTCTTTGGGGGAGTTGTATTCGTAACGAATTCCCAAATCGAGCGTCAGACGCTTGCCTACGCGCCACTCATCCTGCAGAAAGCCGTAGTAAGACTTGCTGCGAATATTCGATGGGGCGTGAGGATACTGGAAGTACTGCGAGGGAATGCCGAGTATAAAGTCGGCTAGCGAATTATCCGTGCCTGCGCCGCCGGCGAAGAAATCGAATTCTCCGTTGACGTAGTAGTCATAGACGGTGTTGTTGCGATAGGCGGAAATTCCCGCGCCCACCTTCCAATTGTGCGGTCCATGAACGTAAGTGAGTGAATCGGAGAATCCGAATGTCGTATCCACCAGGTTGGTGGGGCCCTGTTCGCTGAATCCGACATAGAAATTATTATCAAACCAAAGATTCGGCGGCCCTTGAGGATCGTCCTGGTGGATTCCGATACCAAGCTGAGAAGCGACCGGCAGCTTCGCTCCCGGTTTATCCTGCAGGTTGTTATTCCTTTGCAGGAAAAGGCGAAACTCGTTTAGCACATTCGGCGAGAAGGTGTGAGTGTAGGCAGCGTTTGTATAGTAGCTATTAATTTGGGTGATATTGGGTGTGCCAGGTACGCTGGCAAACTGGAAGGGATTGATCTGTGGATTACGAAAGCCGCCTATCGTGGCGCTTACCTTGTCTTTGTCGCTGATTAAAAAATCATACTTCATCGTCAGTTCGTTGCGGTTATCGGTATGCGAGCCCAGGAAAGTTTCCTGGCCGGCGGGATTCGTGGGGATAAGACCGAGGCCAACATATTCAAGAGCAATCGGATTTATTTTCGTGGGGTCGATGATCGCTTGTTGCGCGAGAGCTGGGTTGGATTGGAAATAAGTATTAGGAGTCACACCGCACGGTGTGCCATTAGGAATAGGATTTCCATTGTCATCCAATGCATTTTCATTCAAGCCGCTGAGGAAGCAGGCAACACCGGGATCTGGCCCATTCGGATTGAGGCCGGTCGCGCCAGAATGTGAGAAGTCACCGTTGAGCTCCGCCGGAGTGAAAACGGTTCCCTCGCCGGTGGACTCCTGCTGAGAAAGCCTTTGTCCCTGATAGCCGACGAAAAAGAAGAAGCGGTCCTTGCCATTCACAAGCTTGGGCAGGGAAATCGGGCCTCCGAAAGTTGCGCCGTATTGATTTCGTTTCAGGACGTCACGGGGAAGGC
>JBAVUV010000213.1:0-6871 GCA_049696955.1 Candidatus Sulfotelmatobacter sp.
GATTACGGGGGCATCCGGTGGGATCGGGTATGAACTGGCAAAATTGTTTGCCAGAGATCACTACAACCTGATTCTAGTGGCGCGCAGCGGCGACAAACTCAACCTTATTGCCAGCGAACTGAGGGAGCAGTTCGGTGTTACTGTGACGACGATGGCTTTCGATCTCGCAGCGGACCAGGCTGTCACGAGTCTGTTCGAGCATCTGAAAAGCGAAGGCCTGGCAGTGGATGTATTGGTGAACAATGCCGGCTTTGGAGTCTTTGGCGACTTTGCGAAAACGGCGAAGGAGGAAGTTTTGGGGCAGGTCCAGTTGAACGTAACAGCGCTCACGCACTTGACGCGATTGTTTCTGCCGGAGATGATCGCCCGCCGGCAGGGAAAGATTATGAATGTGGCCTCCACGGCGGCCTTTCAGCCCGGGCCGTTGATGGCCGTTTATTACGCGACCAAGGCTTATGTTCTTTCGCTTTCCGAGGCACTGGCGAATGAGGTTGCCGGGACCGGAGTGGTGGTGAGCTGTTTTTGTCCGGGAGCTACGGATACAGGCTTCCAGAAGCGCGCCGGGATGGAAAACTCGCGGCTGTTCAAGAAGATTGGCGCGATGAATGCGGAAACGGTGGCGCGCGATGGATATCGCGGATTGATGGCTGGGAAAACGTTGGTCATTTCGGGAACGCGAAACTGGCTGGTGGCGGAGTCGGTGAGGTTCGCGCCGAGGAAGTGGGTAACCGCCATCTCGAGATGGGTGGCGGAGAAAGTGGAATAGAGGTTGACGGAACGGACGGCGCAGCGCCTTTTGTGGATTAAAGCCGATTGCGGCTGTTCCTGTATAGGACGCTTACTGCGTCGATTGCAGTTGCGAAGTGAGTTGATTAACGGCGGAGACGTCAAAGAAGTTCGAGAGATCGGCGTGCCCGGCCAGCGTGTCACGCTGCTTGCCTTCCACCAGAATTTTCACTTTCAAAATGCCGGGTATATTCGCGGACAGCGTCTGAATGAGAGACGCGACCGTCAGTTCTTCGACGAGCACGCCGGAGCGGTGACCATCGGCGAAAGCGGCGTTGATGTCGATGACAGCGAGGCCGGGATCGACGAGGTAAACACTGCGGATGTCAGAACCGGGTGGGAGTGGGTGAGGCGAAGACTTGTCAAGATACACAGTGATGAGAGCGCGAAGCAGTTCTTCGGCACGTTGTTGGCGCACTGAAGGCAGGGGAATCTGAGCAGACTGTGCATGGAGTACCCCGATGTCATCATAGGCAACAAACAGAGTCACCCGTTCCGTATTTCCAGCTACGGGAGGGATAACGGGCCGGGTGTCAACGGAGGCTACCGGAGTGGCGGCGCGTCCGCGCATGTGCCAGGCGTAGATGCCCATGCCGAGTACAGCGGCCAGCAGCACCGAGAGCGCGATGAAAAAGTGGCGCGGGACCATGAGTGTTGAAATCGGACGATTTTACGATCGGTAATCTGGTGAACTTAAGACCTTACGTTATCAAATGACTACATCGCTCGATCAGACAATCAGCCAATTTCTTTATGGAGCGGCTCCGAGTTGAGCGCGGATGGCCGCGATTCCGTTCGCCACCGCGCCGGCAATAAGTTGTTGGTAATCGGGGGCCGTGAGGGCAGAGACGTTCGAAGCGGGCGGTGCGATTTCGACTGCGATCGCGGCGGTCACAATATTGTTTAGGGGACGCAGCGGCGCTGTAAGGTCGCGGACGGTGATCTCATCCTTTTTCAAGGCCTCAGCCACGCTGGCGGCAGCGACGTGACTGAGCGGTATGAAAGAAGTTTGTGCGGTGGGCCAGGAACGGAAGGGGCCGTGGTCATCGCCATTCGAGTAGGGAAGCATCGAGGTATAGACCCGCACTCCATGGCCGGTCGAAGTGGCGTGCAGAACGATGTAGACGGCTGCGTGCGTGGAGTTGGCGAAGAAGGCGCGATCGTCCAGCGAAAGGTTGGCGTCGGAATCGCGCAACACGAGAGTAGAGATGCCCCGGCTTTCAAGTTCCGCGCGGAGAAGCCGAGCGAAGGCCAGGGTGACGTCTTTTTCGGCGAGCGTGGCGCTAAGAGCTTCGCCCCGGTCCGTGCCGCCATGACTAGCGTCGACTACGGCGAAGTAGCGGCGTTGAGTCGAAGACGGAGTTGCTGGCTGTGATGGGGGGCGCGGAGTGTTCTGTAGCGCTGGCAGGACTGGTCTGGGGCCAGCAGTTGTCGCAATCTGCGATTTCGCCGGAGCGAGAGTGACGGTGCGGCCATCCTTGCTGAACCCGGCCATCAGGGGGATCGTGGTGGTGACCGTGATTTCCGCGGCTCCGTTACTCTCGGAATACGTGGCGGAAGGAATGGTTTTGCTGGAGAACGTGAGGGTGGCTGAGGCGGGCGCGGTAACGGGTTCATGGCTGAAAGTCATTAGCAGTTTGCCGGCTTCGGTGGCGACGGAAGGATTTACCGGCGCACTGAATTGGAAAACCAGGTGGGAAGAGTCGGTGGCGACGGCCGTAAAGTGGGTACCAACGTTACCGATGAAGAGACGCCCAGACTCCTCGTGCAGATTCGCCGGCCCGCCAAGAAAACGAGGCAGAAGGGAATTGAGGGAGGCCAGCGGGACGAGACCGCGTCCATTTTCCATGAGGAATCTGGCCGAGAGATCGGCGTCGCGTCCCTGGACGCGGGCGCGATTTTTGCCGACCGTGAAATCCCCCAGGACGTTGTTATAGTGCAGACGCCAGCGCGGGCCTTCGGATTTGGCGCTGACCGTGCCGAGGGGCTCGAGGAGTTCGAGGAGTCCGATATAGTCTCGGCCCTGGCGCTGCATGATGGGTAGAGAATAGTTGGCGACGGTCGAGTACACCGAGAGACGTTTTTCCGGAGCGGCTACGGAGAATGGAAGAGCGAGCGATAACAGAATCCCGATGGTGAGTATCAATCTCAGGGGTTGAAGCCCGGTTTTTGGTTGACCGATATAGGCCCGGCCGGTAGCCACGTCCTTCCCCAAACTATTCGTAATGCAAGCCTTCTTCCGATGCCAGCCTCGGCTATTCGAGGGCATAGACCGTCAGTCCGCTGAGTAGCTTGGGATAGAAGTCGGTCGATTTCTGGGGCATGACTTCATTGGCGAAGGCGATATCGCGGACTTGCGTAACCCGGCACGGATTCATCAGGAAAACAATATTGGCGCGAGGTGTGGCTTGCAGGTGCGAGAGGGCCTCGGCAGCGTCGCGAACGTAGGAAATATTCTGCTGGTTGCGGATGGATTCTTCCGAGAGATGCAAGACATTTTCCAGCAAGACCTTATGCAGTTGCACCACATCGAGCGATTGTTGACGGATGGATACGCTGGCAAAGACTTGCCCGGCATTGGGATTGGGATGGTGCAGCAGGAAGGCACGGTTGGCAGTGACGGCCAGGATGCAGGCTCCGGCGCGCCCACACTGGCGAAGGATAGCTGTGGCGCGGACGGCGTCGAGGGGTACATCGATTTCATCGATATCGAAAAACGCGCGGGCGGAGTTCCGGAAGGTATCTTCCGAAAAGGAAGCCAGGCTATGAACTACGCGGTGAGTGGGGAGAATCAACAATGCCGGGCTGTTCATGTTGACGAAGGTCATCATCACGAACTCGGAAGGGGCGGTATTCCCTGGGTCGGTAATGCCTGAGGCCTCCCGGCGTTCATTGCGGTAAGTGAGCGCGGTTTCGTAACGGTGGTGGCCATCGGCGATGACAAGTCTCTTGTCCCGCATTGTGGCCTGGACGGAAGCGATGACTCCAGGCTCGGAAACCTTCCAGACGCGGTGCAGCACCCCATGTTCATCCGTTACAGCAGCATCAGGTTCCGCGCTCACGCTGAGAAGTGATTCGATCTGGCCAGAATCCTCGTACAGCATGAAAATTTGACCGAAATGGCCGCGGGTGGCGCGGAGCAACTCCAGGCGGTCCGCTTTGGGCTTGGCCAGGGTTTGTTCGTGGCGGAAGATCACGCCAGCGGAATAATCCTCAACCCGTCCAAGGGCAATGAATCCCCGGCGTTCCATTTCGGTATTCGAATCAGGCGAAGTGAAGCGCTGGGAATAAGCGTATATGGACGGGAGGGCATCCTGGCGGAGGATGCCTTGCTGCCGCCAGTCGCGGAAATATGCGGCCGCGCGCGAATATACATTGTTTGCCGGATTGTCATCGTCCTCACGGTGGCCGAGGATGATCCTTACGAGGTTGTACGGGCTGGCCGCGTAATAGCGATCCTGCAGTGTAGGTGAGATCTTATCGTAAGGTTGGGTCACCACCTGGGCAAGGGAAACCTGTGGCGAATCCTTATCGGTAGCATTCGCGTAGCGAAAGGCGTGGAAGGGATGAATGTCAGCCATGGAAACTTCTGATTGTAGCAAGATGGCAGCGGAAATTCGGCTTGCTGGTGGGGGCTTTTGGGGGAATCGCCCGAAAAAGGGGCGTCCATTCTGGGATTGTCACCAGGATTTGACAAAAAAACCGCAGTCAACCGAGTGAAGCTGTGTTACTATCGCGGCCAATTGAGGTGCTTATGTCCTCCGCGGATGAGCGCCGGTTCTCTCGCCCTGGGGTTCGAGCTGGCAAGTTGGGATCGATTCGGGTTTGGAATCCGCCTGTAGTCCGATCGCAGATACGGCCGAGTTCTTCGACGCAATACTCTCACCCTGTTCAATCAATTTGGCTGGTGCTTTTCTTGATTTGGTTTTGCTGCGGCTCATTCACGGCGGCGCGGGCCCAAACGGACGTGAATGATGTTCACGTGACGCCCAGGACTGTCGAGAGTGCGAAGGCGGAAAACGTATCCAAGGAGAGCTTGGTCGCCCCTTCCCTGAATACGCATGTACGTCCCTTTAAGTCGAGCGTGGACCTGGTGCTGGTGCCGGTGACGATTACCGACCCGATGAACCGGCTTGTAACCGGACTGGATAAGGAAAACTTCCAGCTTTTCGAAGGCGGCTCAAACCAGGAGATTAAGACGTTTTCAAGCGAGGATGCGCCAGTTTCGCTAGGGGTAATCTTTGACTCCAGCCGAAGCATGAGCAGCAAGATGGACCGGGCGAAAGATGCGGTAATGGAGTTTTTTAAAACTGCCAACCCGCAAGACGAATTCTTCATGATCACGTTCTCGGACGCGCCAGAAGTTGTCAGCGATTTCACGAACTCGGTGGATGAGATTCAAAATAAGCTGGTCTACGCCGTGCCGCAAAGAATGACCGCATTGCTGGACGCCATCTATATGGGCATCACTAAGATGAGGCAGGCCAAATACGCCAAAAAGGCGCTGCTTATCATCTCCGATGGCGGCGACAATCACAGCCGGTACACAGAAAATGAAATCAAGGCCCTAGTGAAGGAAGCCGACGTGATGGTGTATGCGATCGGCATTTACGACCGTTATTTCCAAACTCCCGAAGAGCGGCTCGGTCCAGAGCTACTGGGCGAGGTTGCGGAACTCTCCGGCGGACGGGCGTTTACGGTGGAAAATCCTAATGACCTGGCGGATGTTGCGACTAAGATCGGGATCGAACTGCGGAACCAATATGTGCTCGGCTATCGTCCCCACAATGCCTTGCATGACGGCAAATGGCGTAAGATCAAGGTGAAGTTACTGCCTCCGAAAGGACTGCCGCCGCTGAAAGTGTATGCCAGGACCGGATATTACGCGCCCGAAGAATAATTGCGCGTTCTACTTTGCTCTTCTGAGCTGGGCGATATGGGTTGCGGTCTTGGTGGTGGCGCTGCCCGCTCCCGCGCGCGCGAGATTGGAGGCCATTCAGGCCCAGGCTAACCCGGCTCAAGCTCCCACGCCGCAATCGCCTCAATCCGGCGCGGCTGCCGTTCCCGCCGCGGCTGATCCTCAGAAGCAGGGCGTCCCGCAAAACGGGGCCCAACAACCGACTCAGCAGCCCGCAAACCAGGGATCGGCAAACCAGGGATCAACAAACCAGGGATCGACAAATCAGGGGTCAACAAATCAGGACAACGGTACATTTGTCATCCGCAAAGATGTGGATGAGGTGTTGTTGCATGCTACGGTCGTGGACGATAAGCAGCATATCGTAACTAACCTGGATAAAAACGCCTTTACCGTGTACGAGGATGGAAAGCCGCAGACGATTATTTCTTTCCGTCACGAAGACATTCCTGTGGCGATGGGAATCCTGATTGATAATTCGGGATCGATGCGCGAGAAGCGCTCGAAAGTAAACCAGGCCGCGCTCAATCTGGTGAGATCCAGTAATCCTCAGGATGAAGTTTTCGTGGTGAATTTCAACGACGAATATTATCTCGATCAAGATTTCACTAACGACCTTTTGAAATTGAAAGAGGCGTTGGAAAAAATCGATGCCAAAGGCGGGACGGCGCTGTACGAAGCCGTGGTAGCTTCCGCCGATCATTTGAAGAGGGATGCGAAGCTGGAGCGGAAAGTGTTGTTTGTGGTTACCGACGGAGAAGATAACGCCAGCCGCGAGAGTTTGGAGCAGGCGGTGAAACAGTTGCAGGAGGAGAATAGTCCGTCAGTGTATGCGATCGGAATTTTAGGGGATGAGGAGCATCCGAAGCGGGCGAGGCGCGCTCTTGAGATCATTGCACAACGGACCGGCGGGCTGGCGTTTTTCCCGAAGACGCTGGATGAGGTAGACGAGATCAGCCGCCAAGTGGCGCATGACATCCGGAACCAGTACACCATCGGATATAAGCCGACGAATCCCAAAGGGACGGGCGGCTTCCGGCAGATTCGGGTGGAAGCGAAGGCCAAGGGGCACGGGAAGATGTCAGTACGCACCAAGAGCGGATACTACGCCGGCACGCAGCTGGCGGGAGCGATGGGAAAATAAGTGTTCTAGCGGCCCGGGTAGAA
>JBAVUV010000214.1:0-21196 GCA_049696955.1 Candidatus Sulfotelmatobacter sp.
TCTCTGCGACGGAATTCGATTCCGCTCACTATATTACGGCTTCCTAGATTGAACTTAGATGTGCCGCTGATCGAAACGACGCCGCATTCTGCGTTTGCCCTAATCCGTTTCCCTTCTATAAAATCAAAAGTTTGCTGCGCTCAGTCGATAGCCGCAAGCAGGTTCCTTCCGATTCTTTACTGACGAGCGATTATGAAAATCCATGAGTACCAAGGCAAAAGCATTCTTAAGAAGTATGGTGTGACGGTTCCGCGCGGGACGATGGCCACCTCGCGCGAAGAAGCCGATTCCGCTGCCAAAGAATTGTTTAACTCCGGAGCAACCGGGGTTGTCGTTAAGGCGCAGATCCACGCCGGTGGCCGCGGCAAGGGCGGAGGCGTAAAAATCGCCAAGTCCGCCAACGAGGCCGGAGACATCGCCGAAAGATTGCTGGGCATGAAATTGGTTACGCATCAAACCGGCCCGGAAGGCCGCATCGTGCGGCGCTTGCTCATCGAAGAAACTCTGCCCATCGAAAAAGAATTATATTTAGGAATTCTAGTCGACCGCGCCGAAGGCAAGCCCGTGTTCATGGCCTCAGCTGCCGGCGGAATGGAAATCGAACAAGTGGCCGCGGAAAATCCCGATGCCATCCTCAAGCAGCATATCGATCCCGGCATGGGCCTCGAAGCTTTTCAGGCGCGCAAAATGGCTTTCAAGCTGGGTCTGCCTGCCAGGCAGATCAATCCCGCTGTGCAATTTCTTTCCAACCTCTACAAAGCATTTCTCGACACCGACGCATCACTTCTCGAAATCAATCCCTTCATCACCACGACCGACGGCCGCCTCTTCGCGCTCGACGCTAAGCTCACCTTCGATGACAACGCGCTCTTCCGCCATCCCGATATCCGCGAACTGCGTGACATAACTGAAGAAGATCCACTTGAAGTCGAGGCTTCAAAATACAGCCTCAACTACATCAAGCTCGATGGCAGCGTAGGCTGTATGGTGAATGGCGCCGGACTGGCCATGGCCACGATGGATATCATCAAATATGCCGGCGGCATGCCCGCGAACTTTCTCGATGTAGGCGGAGGAGCCAACGCCGAGCAAGTCGCGCACGCATTCGAAATCCTGCTCAGCGACAAGAACGTAAAAGCCGTTCTGATCAATATTTTCGGCGGGATCCTTCGCGTCGATACGCTGGCCACCGGAGTCGTCGAAGCGGCCAAGAAAACCAACATCAAACTTCCCGTGGTGCTCCGCCTCGAAGGCACCAACGTGAACGAAGGCAAAAAAATCCTGATGGATTCCGGTCTCAATTTCATCGTGGCCGATACCATGAAGGACGCGGCCGATCGAGTCGTCGCTGCCGCGCGCGGAGTTTAGTTGAGCCCGACCGTCATCCCGAGGTCGCTGTCATCCCGAGCATAGCGAGGGACCTTGGTTTCGTCCACAGCGGCAAGATTGCAAGCGCAGGCAGTAGAGAGCGAGCAAGAGATTGAGGAATCATAAATGGCAATCCTGGTTAACAAACAAACGCGATTGATCGTACAAGGCCTCACCGGGCGCGAAGGCACCTTCCACGCCAAAGCCTGCGCCGCGTATGGGACGCAAGTGGTCGGCGGAGTCACTCCCGGCAAAGGCGGCACCACGCACGAAGGCTGGCCCATTTTCAACACCGTGCAGGAAGCTGTCGAGAAAACCGGCGCCGACACCACCGTAATTTTCGTTCCCCCGCCCTTCGCCGCCGACGCCATCATGGAAGCTGCCGACGCCGAACTCGATCTCATCGTCTGCATCACCGAAGGCATCCCCACGCTCGACATGGTCAAAGCCTGGGAGTTCCTGCAAAATCGCCGCTCGCGGCTGATCGGCCCGAACTGTCCCGGCATTATCTCGCCTGGCAAATGCAAAATCGGAATCATGCCCGGATCAATTCACAAAGAAGGCTCCGTCGGCATCGTCTCGCGCTCCGGCACGCTTACTTACGAAGCTGTGCATCAACTCACGCAGCGCGGCATCGGCCAATCCACCGCCATCGGCATCGGCGGCGATCCGATTATCGGAACTACTTTCCTCGACGCACTCGATCTTTTCAATCGCGACCCGGAAACCGAAGCCGTAATCATGATCGGCGAAATTGGCGGAGACGCCGAGGAGACCGCCGCGGAATTTGTGAAAACAAAAATGAAAAAGCCGGTCGTCGGCTTCATCGCCGGACAAACCGCGCCTCCCGGACGCCGCATGGGTCACGCCGGCGCCATCATCTCCGGCGGCAAAGGAACGGCTGCGGAAAAAATCAAAGCCATGGAAGCGGCCGGAATCCGCGTGGCAAAATCTCCCGCGGATATCGGCGAAACCCTCGCGGCCGCTCTGGGAGTAAAAGTCTAGGTGAACAAAAACGTAGTTGTCATCCCGAGCGAAGCGAGGGATCATGGTTTCGCCTGCACGACCCTCGCCGTTAGTGAAAAATCAAGTCAACGAATAAGGACAAACGAACCAGCCCTATGAAAACTCTGCAACGCACTCTTACCATCGTAAAACCTGACGCCGTCGCCAAGAACGCGGTCGGCGATATCATTGAACAATTCGAGAAGAACGGCTTTCGCATTCTCGCCATCAAGATGCTGGAAATCTCCAAGCATCAGGCTGAGCAATTTTATGCCGTGCACGCCAGCCGTCCATTCTACGGTTCGCTCACCGACTTCATGTCCAGCGGACCCATCGTCGCTCTGGCTCTCGAAAAAGAAAACGCGATTGCCGACCTGCGCAAGCTGATGGGCGCCACGAATCCGGCCAATGCCGAGGAAGGCACGATCCGCAAAAAGTGGGCCTCAAGCATTGAGCACAATGCGATTCACGGTTCCGACGCGGAAGATACGGCCCGCTTCGAGCTAAGCTTTTTCTTTGCAGGGTATGAGCTGGCGAAGTGATCAAGCGCCAACCTTAGCGCCGCCGTCTCGCCGGCCCGTTTGCGGGCGGAACGCCCGCTCGACACCCGGCGGGACACCGGCGCTACTTTTAACAAATAAGAGGCGCGTCTGACACACTTCGCCTTGCGGGAAAGACGCGGGCGAGGGCGCCCGCGCCACTCGCCTATCCCAAGGCTTCGTACAAATGCCCTTCCACCCGGTCTGCGACCTTGGGCAGTTCTTTTCTCGCGTGCTGCAAAAAGTGAGGCGACGTGCGGTGCGCTTCAAGCGCTGCGTCATCCTTGTACTGTTCGTAAATGAAGAACCGCCGCGGCTCGGTCTTGTGCCGGTGCACCTGATACATCAGGCAGCCTGGTTCCTTGCGCGATTCTTCCGTCAGCTTTGCAAAAATTGGAACAACATCCCCATCGTGCCCTGCTTTGGCCATCCAGGTTACTGCCAAAACCACCATCGTGCTCTCCTTACAAAATCGTAGCAAGTAGTCTTAGTGCCTGACCAAGGCGGAAGTCAAGTCTAGATTTTCCGGCGTAGTGTCCTAAGACGAAGGGCTCTTCAACTCATTTGCGAATTCATCGATGAAGATCGTGTGATCCCGATCCGGCCCGGTCGACACCAGCCCGACCCTTGCTCCGGTTTCCTTCTCCACGAATGCCAGGTACTCGCGAGCCTGCCTCGGCAACTGGTCAAACTTCGTGATGCCTTGCGTGGATGTCCGCCAGCCCGGCATCTTCTCGTAAACGCACTCCAGTTGGTCATACCCGCTCGCTTGCGCGGGAATTTCCATCGTCTTTTTTCCATTAACCATGTAGCCGACGCAAACTGGAATCTCCGCCAGATCATCCAGCACATCCAGCTTGGTCACCACCAGCCACGAGATGCCGTTAATCATCCGAGCGTAGCGCAGCAGCGGCAAATCCAGCCAGCCCGTACGCCGCGGGCGCCCTGTAACCGCGCCAAACTCGTTGCCCCGCTTCCGAATCTGCTCGCCCAATTCCCCCTTGTCCTCGCTGGGAAACGGACCTTCGCCCACCCGCGTGCAATAAGCCTTCGTGAGTCCGATCACTGACTGGATCGCATTCGGAGCCACACCCGTCCCAATCGCCGCGCCTCCTGAGGTGGCGCTCGAAGAAGTTACAAACGGATAAGTCCCGTGATCGATGTCGAGCATCGTCCCCTGCGCGCCTTCAAACAAAATCGCCTCGCCCGCGTCCAGCGCCTGGTTCAGCAAAACCGCCGTGTCGCAGACAAACGGCGCGATCTTCTCCGCCGCCGACGCATATTCCATATACATTTTGTCCGCGTCAAGCGGCTCGGTATTGAAAAGCGCGTGCGCAATCATATTCTTTTCCCGCACCGCATTCTCAATGTGTTTTTTTAACAGTTGCAGATCGAGCAAATCGGCGACCCGCAGCCCCCGCCGCCCCATCTTGTCTTCGTATGCCGGACCAATTCCACGCGAGGTCGTCCCAATCTTCACCCGTCCCGGAGCATTCTCCGCAGCCAGTTCGATCATGCGGTGGTAAGGCAGAATGACCTGTGCGCGGTTTGAGACAAAAAGATTACCGTCGACTCTCACGCCCGCCTCACGCAGCCCATCCACTTCCTTCAGAAAGGCCACGGGATCCAGCACCACACCGTTGCCAATCACGCTGCGGCAAGCCGTCCTCAACACCCCGCAGGGAACCAACTGTAAAACGAATTTCTTGCCGTTGATGATGACCGTATGCCCGGCATTATGCCCGCCCGCATAGCGCGCCACCACGGAGAAGCTCTCCGATAAAACGTCGACAATCTTTCCTTTGCCTTCGTCGCCCCACTGGGCGCCGACAATCACCGCGGTCTTGCCTCGTTTCACTGCCAACTCCGTAACAGGGATTCGCCAGCGCACAACCGCGCCGCGCGTAGAACACCGGGGTCGCACACGCCTTGCCGCGGCAAAATACTCTAAGGCTAACTGGGGATAAAAAGCGGGGAAGATGTGTACGAAATATCTTATCGCGCCCACGCCGCAGATAGCAACGAGCGCCCCCGATCGGGGGATTTCCCTCTGTGGAACCCCGTGACCCCGGTGTTCGAAGGTTTGGACTTTCGCCGCCAGTGAATTTATCTTTAGAACTGCGATGTCTTTTCTAACCTTGCATAACCCTGACTATGCCCAAATTTGAAAAACATATCTTTATCTGCGGCAACCAGCGCCCTCCGGGAAACCCGCGCGGATGCTGCGATCCCGCCGGCCAGGCAAAACTCCAGAAATTATTCAAACAGAAACTGGCGGAGCGCGGCCTGAAAGGCAAAGTCCGTGCCAACCAATCCGGCTGCCTCGATCAATGCGAGCACGGCCCAAACCTTGTCATCTATCCCGATGCCGTCTGGTACGGGTACGTTACCGAAGCCGACGTCGACGAAATCATCGACTCCCACATCATCGGCGGCAAGCCCGTTGAGCGTCTCGTGCTGGTCGATTCCTGCCTCAACACGGAGACCTGTGAACACAGGAAAGAAAAAGGCGCAGCACAAAATAGCTGATCTGCAGATGGTAGGCGCGGCAGGGATCGAACCTGCAACCACCGGTTTAGAAAACCGGTGCTCTATCCGATTGAGCTACGCGCCCGCCTGGAAAAAATCTATCACAGTGACGCCGATTCTCAACTTTCCCCGGCTCAATCATCCTAACCAATGTGCTCCACATTCTTCGAATTTGTGCGCTGAATTGTATCCTTGACCCGTCAACTTGCATCTATTTGACAATGCAGTCCGCAGTGCTCCGACCGAGTCTTATTCCCCGTGACCTTGCCCGCGCCGGATGGCGCGTTTTGGGCGGCAGCGTTCCACTGCTTTCCATCGAAATCACGCGCGAGTGTCCCCTGAGCTGTCCGGGTTGCTACGCCTATGGCGAAAGTCATTTGGGCTCCGGCATCACCCTGCGCGAACTCAGCGACTTTCGCGGAGCTGCGCTGGTCGATGGTGTACTTGACCTGGTCCGGCGCCATCGCCCTTTGCACGTTTCACTGGTGGGCGGAGAGCCCATGGTCCGCCATCGCGAATTGGATCGCATTCTTCCCGCACTCAGCGAGATGGGAATCTTCACCATGATCGTGACCAGCGGAGTAATTCCAATTCCAATGCAATGGATGGAAATCCCCCGCACGCGCGTCGCTGTATCGGTGGATGGCTTGCCGGAACACCACAACATCCGGCGCGAGCCTGCAACCTACGAGCGCATCCTGAAAAACATTGAAGGCCGCAAGATCAATGTGCACTGGGTCATCACCCGCCCCATGCTTGCACGCCCCGGCTACCTCGAAGAGTACGTGGCATTTTGGAACGCGCGGCCGGAGGTCGATCACATCTGGATCAGCCTCTACACCCCGCAGGTGGACGAAGAAAGCCCCGAGTGTTTGGCTCCTGAAGATCGCGAACGCGTTGCCCGCGAATTGCCGCCGCTGGGCAAAAAATATTCGAAGCTTCTGATCCCCGAAGGCATGGCTCGCGCCTTTGTAAGCCCCCCGTCGAATCCGCAGAGTTGCACGTTTTCGAAAATGTCGGTGAACTACTCCGCCGATTTGAAGAGCCGCGTGGAGCCGTGCGTCTTCGGGGGAACCCCGGATTGCGGCCAGTGCGGATGCAGCATCAGCAGCGCGCTCCATTGGATTCAGCAGGAAAAAATTGCCGGACCCCTTCGCGTCGGCCATCTGGTAACGGCCTCGCTTGCCGTCGGATCAGCCGTGAACCGCATGCGCGGGCACCAGCGTCCTCCCAGCCGTTGGCAGCCGGGAGCGCCCTCTGGACCAACCGACCTGGTACAAATCCAATCCACAGAGTAAAGCGGCCCGGCAATATAGCGCCGCGCCGTAATATACTGCCACCTTGCCCGCGGCAGCGTACACAGTGGCTTCGAATCCATCCCGGCTGGCGTACATTGACTGGATGCGCGGCTTGGCCTGCGTCTTGATGTTCCAGACGCATTGCTATGACTCCTGGCTCACTCCCAGCCTGCGTCGGAGCAAGTTCTTCACGTACTCGCAACTCGGTGGAACTTTCCCTGCTCCTTTGTTTTTATTTCTGGCCGGAATTTCCTTCGCCCTGGTAACTGAAAAACTGGGGAGCAAAAATCTTGCGCCCGCGCAGATCGCCCGCACCACCATCCGTCGCGGCGCGGAAATCTTCGCTTTCGGCCTGCTCTTTCGCCTGCAGGAATACTTGATCGCCTGGGGTTGGGCGCCGCTCAGCGATCTGTTGCGCGTGGATATCCTCAACACCATTGGCCTCTCCATGATGCTGATGGGCGTACTGTGCTGGCTCGTTTTTTCGATCAAGCGAGACGCGCAAGTAAAATCCGTACTGGTTCTAGCTTCTTCGGGTACTGCTCTACTGATTTCTCTGCTCACGCCCTTAATGTGGACTACCTGGAGCCCGCACTGGCTCCCGTGGCCGCTGCAATCCTATATCGACGGCGTGCATAATTTGGGTAAGCCGCAGGCGTGGTTGTTCCCAGTTTTTCCCTGGACCGCCTTCGCCTTCGCCGGCTTGGCCGTCGGATTTGTCCTGACCAGCCAGCGTGTTCGCCAACGCGAAGCGCCGACATTCTTTGCGATGGGCGCAACTGGATTATTGTTGATTGCAGCCAGTCGCTGGCTTGACGCTCAGCCGCGCCACCTGTACCCAGTCTACGATTACTGGCACACCAGCCCGGATTTCTTCCTGCTCCGCGTCGGCATGTTGTTGATCATTCTCTCCGCATGCTATGCGTGGTGCCGCTGGGGCGCGGCACAGTGGGGTTTCAGCCCTCTGATTCAGCTGGGGCAAGCCTCACTTCTGGTTTATTGGGTCCACATTGAGTTCGTCTACGGTCGAGTTTCCATCCTGCCCAAACACAGCTCCAGCATCCGCACAGCGTCCTTGGGATTGCTGACGATCTTTCTCGCGATGCTCGCTCTCGCTTACCTGCGTACGCGGCTGAAAGGCCACGGCAGCGAAATCGCGGCCTGGTTTCGCAGCCCCATCCGCGCCAACTGAGCGTAACTCACTATTTGCGTTTGTCATCCCGGTTACCATTTGTCATCCCGAGTCACCGTTTGTCATCCCGAGTTACCGTTTGTCATCCCGAGCGGAGCGAGGGATCTTGGTTCTCTGTAGTCCACCACATCTCCGCGCCTACTGAAATCGTTTGGCAAACTCCACCACTTCCCGCTCCGCCCAGCGCCCATCGTAAGTCGAGGGACCTTCGCGATCTCCGAAGAACGCGCAGTGTCCGCCATCCTCGGTTTCGACGTAAGTGATGTTCCGATTGGAAAGCAACTTTTGCCGCGTCTCCGGCAGGATGCGGACGAAAGGATCGTTGGCCGCATGAATCACCAGCGCCGGACGCGCAATCCGATCCACAACATTGGCTGCAGCGGCACGGGCATAGTAGTCGTCTGCCCCCGTGAAACCGCAGTAGTACGCGGTAATACGATCGTCGAATTCCCGCAGACTTTTAATTCCCCGCAGACGCGACGCCTCAAACGCTTCCGGAAACAACCGCACCTTGCGCCGATAGCGGCGGAATAACTGCACCAAGAAATAATATTCGTAAATCCGGTTGGCCGGCTCGTGGAGCGCGTCGGCCCCGGCCGCCAGATTTATTGCCGGACAAACCGCCGCCACTCCGCGAAATTCCCCAGGACCGTCACTTCCCCACTCCCCCGCCAGTTTCAGAACTAGATTCCCACCCATGGAAAATCCAATGAGCACAAAACCACGAACTCCGTCGCGCTCCACAATATTGCGCGCCACCTCTGCCACATCTCCAGAGCGACCGGAGTTATAAAGCGTAGGCGCACAATGGTCCATCCCGCCGCAATTGCGCTGGTTCATGCGTATCACGTTCATTCCCTCGGCCAAACCGTTGCGCGCGATTCCCAGCATGTATTGCGATTCGCTCGACCCCTCCAGCCCGTGCACCACAATCAAGGTCAGCGCCTTGCTCCGCTCTTTCTGCCAGTGACAATGGCACAGGACGGAGATTCCCGGCTCCACTTCAATCAGCCGCTGTTCAGCCTCTGGCAAATGAATTCGCCGCGTCAGAAAGAAGGCAGCCAGAGTCTGTACATGCCCACCCTGCAGCCACGAGCGTGGCCGGAACTGCGTGGAAACAAAGGCTGGCTTCTCAGTCAGTTTGGCCTCGATCATAGTTTGTGCATTCGAAGTTTGGGCAGTCGAAAACGAAACTTTCATTCGACGAATTGTCATCTTGAGAGAGCGCGTCTTATGCGCGGCCGAAGCATCTCCAGCGCCACAACTGTCACCCCGGCCGAACCGCCTCGCGTTCACCCAGTTTGCGAAGTTCCCTCAAAACGATTCTAATAGCATCATTCCGCTGGATGGAGTGATCCAATGCCGATTTTTGAATATATCTGTCAGGAATGTCAGCACGAGTTCGAAACCCTGATCTTTGGCCGCGACAAAGCCAAGTGCCCCAAATGCCAAAGCAAGAAGTTGAGCCCGCAGCTCAGCGTTTTCGCCGTCTCCGCAAAAGGCTCTACCAGCGCGTCCGCTCCCTCCGGTAGCTGCGGTTCCTGCGGTGATCCTCGCGGTCCCGGCGCCTGCTCTCTCGGCGACATGGATTAACTGATTAACGGATTAACTGACGGCGCCGGAACGCATTAGCGCCACTGTGCCCGCAAACTTTAGAGACCCTTCTGCAGGTAACTGTCGTTACCTTTGTTTGCCCACCTCCACCGCCTACCATCCCTTGAACTCGCTTCGAGCCAAGGAGAGTCGAAATGGACAGGCGCCGCCAGTCGCGTATCTACGTTGACCTTCCCGTACAAATCTGGGGAATGGACACTTTTTCGCGTCCATTTACTCAGCCTGCCAGCCTGCGGAATATCAGTGGCCGTGGCGCAACGTTGCAGTGCGTCGATGCGAGGCTCAAGCCCGGCGATGTAGTCGATGTTCTCTACGAGGGCACGAAGGCTCAATTTCGCATCGT
Source organism: Candidatus Sulfotelmatobacter sp. (assembly GCA_049696955.1). GTDB lineage: Bacteria > Acidobacteriota > Terriglobia > Terriglobales > Acidobacteriaceae > Sulfotelmatobacter. The sequence continues at coordinate 9,889 of JBAVUV010000214.1, forward strand.
GTGGTGCGGCAAGCCAGGTACGGAAATGGCCGGCGAAGTAGGAGTTGAAAATCTCTCCAGCGACGTGAGGCTGTGGGATATCGATCCGCTACGCTGCGCCGCCGCCGCAGGCCAAGGCTAAATTCTAATTGTTGTCATCCCGAGCAAAGCGGTAGTCCACCTTCGTGAACCTTAGTGTCCCTCGTGGTTAATCAGCTCTTCGAATTACCCTCCGCATCTACTCACGCGATAAACTGCCAAAGATGCAAGTCAAGATTCTGGGTTCAGCCGCCGGCGGCGCTTTTCCGCAATGGAATTGCGCCTGCGCAAACTGTCTCGCCGTAAGAGCCGGCACATTTCACGGCAAGCCTCGCACCCAAACGCAACTAGCGCTAACCGAAGACGGCCGCTCATGGTTCCTGCTAGGCGCGTCTCCAGACCTGCGCACGCAGATCGAAGCCACCTCCGAATTACATCCCCAACAAGGCACGCGCCACTCGCCCATCGCTGGCATCGCCCTCGCCAACGCCGACATCGATCACGTCCTCGGACTGCTTCTGCTGCGCGAACTCCAGCCGCTACGCATCCATACCACGGCCTCCGTCCGCCAGATCTTACGCGAGGATAATTCCATGTTCGGTATGCTGAGCCGAATTCCAGATCAAACCGTGTGGACAGACTTTCAACCCGGAAAAGAATTTTCCTTGCGCAACTCCCACGGCGAGGACTCCGGCCTCCTCTGTCGCGCGCGGTCGCTGGCTACTCACTATCCCGCGTATGTGAGTGCAGACCGCCAATCACAGCTGTCTCCCAGCGAAGCTTCTCTCGGCTTCTTCGTCCATTCGAAATCCGGCGCTCGCTTGGCATACATGCCCGCCGTCCCGCAGGTGGACGACGCCCTGCTCGCGGAACTTGATGCTTGTGATCTCTTGCTTTTCGACGGCACCTTCTGGAGCGACGACGAGCTCATTCGCCTGCAAGGCGGCGGACAAACTGCTCAACAAATGGGACATATCGCGGTTGAAGAAACTCTAGTAAAGTTGGCGGGAGTGCGCCGTCCGCGTAAAATATTTCTACATATCAACAACACCAATCCCATGCTGGATGAGGCAAGTCCTCAATATCGCCAGGTGCGGGGCGCCGGCTGGGAGATCGCGGAGGATGGATGGCAGTTCAACCTGTAGAAACCGACACCACAACGCACGCCCGCCCCTTGCTTTCGCTCGAAGATCTGCGCGCACAATTACAAGCCACGGGCGAAGAGCGCTACCATCACAAACATCCCTTTCACTTGTTGATGCATGAAGGCAAGCTCACCCGTGGACAACTGCAAGCCTGGGCCCTAAATCGCTACTACTATCAGAGCAGTATTCCGATCAAGGATTCGATCATCCTCTCGCGCGGCCCCGACCCCGTGTTCCGTCGCGCCTGGCGCAAGCGCGTGGTCGATCACGATGGCGACGCGACCAGCGAAGGCGGCATCAAGCGCTGGATCAAACTGGCGGAAGCTACGGGTCTCGACCCCGCTCAAGTCCGCGCCGGAAAGGGCATTCTTCCGGCGACTCGTTTTGCGGTCAATGAATATCTCAACATCGTTCGCAGCCGCTCTTTGCTCGAAGCCGTCGCATCGTCGCTGACTGAATTGTTTTCCACCAAGCTCATCACTCTTCGAGTGGAAAAATTGCGTGAGTTCTATCCCTGGCTCGCCGGAGGTCTGGATTATTTCGAGGCGAGACTTTTTCAGGCGCCGGAAGATTCACAATTCGCCCTGAATTATGTATTCGATAATGCGAAGACGCGCGCCGAGCAGGAATTGGCAATTCAAGCCCTGCGCGACAAGTGCGACATTTTGTGGGCGCAGCTCGACGCACTCTATTTTGCTTACGTCGAGCCCGGATGGCCGCCCCCTGGCGCATTCCGAATCGATGGCGCATAACATGAATCAGAAATCCAAAACGAGTTTAGTCATTCCGACCGTAGCCCGACGATGCGAACACCAAACCCTGTCATTCCGACCGGAGCGGAGCGAAGCGAGCGAAGTGGAGGAACCTGCTTTTCATTGCAGTTCCACTGGCTGCCACTCCGGATCAGCCTCGCGGAGTACCGTGGAAGAGCGGCGCTTGAGCGCCGCGTAAGCTTTACAAAATAAAACAATCTGGGCTTTAGCCCTCGAAATATTGTGAGACCATGCCGCCTCCCGAAGATTCCAGCCAGCCACGACTCGCAACCGGATGCCGCTGGGGTGCAGACCCCAAACCCGGTGTCGAAGAACGCATGGTCCTGTTCCCCGAGGGTGCAATCAAGCTCCAAGGGACAGGCCGGCAAATCCTGGAGCGCTGCGACGGCCAACGCACGTTCGCCGAAATCATAAAAGAGTTGCAGGCTCAATTCGCCGTCGCCGATCCCGCCAAGATCCGCGCCGATATCACCCAGTTCCTCGAGCAACTACGCCAAAAGCGTATCGTCGATTACTGATTGAGTTTCGCGGTCGGCGTCTCCAGAGCGCTTTCCGGCCACCGGAACTTCTACGGAATCTGGACTTCGGCATAGCTGCCGGGTCTCGCCGCATTCACCACCGCCACAACTTCTGCGGTGTGCAATCGAACAATAGGCCATTGCGGAGTGCTCAACACCACAACGGCTATTCTGCGGCGAGCAAGATTCTGCTGGTATCGGATGTTCTTGTCGGCGGTAAGAAAAACCTCGAACCCGGCTCGCTCCGCTTCCGCTAGCAAGTCGCCGTTGGAAAGCGTGTCCCATCCTCGGTCCCTTGCTTTGACGACAGTGTGGTCGATCAGATACGGAACCAGTGGGGCTGCTACGCTATGGTCAAAAAGAATGAGCATCTCGGGAAGACGCGCTTACTGGCTGCGCGGGAACCGGTGCTGCAAGACTGCGAGCGGCGAATTGCAAAACCTCGATCACATGCTCTTTGGGGATGTCGAACCACTCTGTAATCTCATTTATGGTCGCGCCAGCTTCCAGGTTTTCGAACACGGTGGATACGGGAAGGCGGGTATCGCGAAACACCCACGCTCCGCTCAGTCTTCCCGGTACACTTTCAACGGCGGGGCACTCGGACCAATCTAGAGCTGCCATGTTCTTACCTCTTCCTAATTTTAACCTCGCCAAGATCGTACGACCAGAAAACCTTCTTCGGACCAGCCTATCGCAGCCATCCCAACTTGCCTTCCATCTGAAGTCACGTCATCATTGGTGAGAGCAAAGAACCCGCCGGCATTCATGATCCCGAACCCGCTAGCCCTTATCGCCGAGCTCACGCACCGCTGCCCGCTGCACTGCGTCTACTGCTCCAATCCCCTGGAACTGGCTGCGGTAAGTTCAGAACTCTCAACGGCGGAGTGGATCGACATCTTCCAGCAGTCAGGCAAGCTCGGAATGCTGCACGCCCACTTCACCGGCGGCGAACCGCTAGCCCGCCCCGATCTCACCGAACTCGTCGCTGGCGCGCGTACCGCCGGACTCTACACCAACCTCATCACCTCTGGAATTGGCCTTGCCGAAGCGCGTCTCCAGGCGTTGGTCGACGCTGGATTGGATCACATTCAGGTCAGTTTTCAAGATTCCCGCGAAGCTGCGGCCAACTGGATCGCCGGAGCCAAAGCTCACGCCCACAAGATCGAATTGTCGCGCCTCATCCGCCGCCACAAAATCGCATTCACTGTGAATCTTGTCATCCATCGGCAGAACATCGATCACTTGGAAGAGATGATCTCATTCATCGAGCAACTCGCCCCCGACCGCATGGAGATCGCGCACACACAATATTATGGCTGGGCACTAAAGAACCGCGCCGCGCTACTGCCCACGAGAGAACAGCTGGAAAAAGCTGTGGAAGCCGTTTCCGCAGCCGAGAAGCGCCTCGCCGGACGCATTCGCATCGACTTCGTCGTTCCCGATTATTACGCGCGTTTTCCCAAAGCCTGCATGGGCGGTTGGGGACGTAGATTGATGCTCATCAATCCCTCAGGAAAAGTTCTTCCCTGTCACGCCGCGGAAGTAATTCCCGGCCTCACCTTCGAAAATGTCCGTCTTCAAACTCTGGAGTCCATCTGGCGCGATTCTTCGTCATTCCAGCGCTTTCGTGGAGAAGAATGGATGCCTGAACCCTGCCGCAGTTGCGACCGCCGCACTGAAGATTTCGGCGGATGCCGCTGCCAGGCGCTGTTGCTCGCCGGCGATGCCACGGCAACCGATCCCGCCTGTTCCCTCGCGCCCGCCCATCACATCGTCGAATCCGCGCTCGCCGAAGCGAATTCCGGCGCCGCCATCTCGCAGCCGGTTTCCGCTTCCTCATTTGTGCAGGTACAGCAACGTGCGAGCGAACTCTGGAGCTACCGCACCAATCCGGAATAGACGCGCTCGCGCAACTCCGCGCTCGTCACCAGCGCACGCCAAGCGTAATCGGCCGAACATCAGTTGTCGTGCCGTTCCCCGAGCCGTGCATCAGACGGAATTCCGCATAGATTTCAACCCCACTGGGCGTCTTGCGCGTGATCCCCGCCCCCACGTCGTAACCGAAGTGATTCTGGTCGGAAGTAACGAAGCTTCCACTTACGGGGATACTCGCGGCCGCGCAACCAGTCCACCATATAAAGAACGGTGTGCAGAACGAACCCGGAACGGTTGTGTTGGAACTCAAAGTTCCCCATCGATGATAATAGCCGCCACCAAACAGAATGTAGCCGCCCCAATCCTTGTTCACCGGAATGTTAATGACAGGGCCCACATTGAGCGCGAAAAGATAACTCGACGCGCTCCCCGCCTGAGCCAGCGTGAGAGAAGACTGGCGCAGCGGCAAGTCAGCAAAAATAGCATCTGCGCGCAGTCCTAAATACTTGCTCGCATTCCGCGCCACACCGCCCGCAACCAGCGGACCGCCCCCCCTTACGAAAGTCTTCGTGGCACCGCTGTCATCGTTCGCGCCAAGGCCCACGTTATATTCCCAGTTCTTGTAATTGTGAGGCTTCTTTCGCCGCGAAGTCGATTCTTCCTCGGAAGCCTCCTGATCAGCGGAAGACTGCGCGGTAGATGGCTGCTGCGTTGCAGGTTGTTGCGGCGCTGGAGTTGCTGGAGGCTGACCCGTGACCGGCGCCTGCGCCAATCCGTGCCCCGCCAACAGAACCGTCAGAATCAGAAGCCTCAGCGCAGTCGCCATCGCGAACTTTCCTATCATCCATTCTCCTCCCCGAACCGGGCGTGGTGGCGGACCGCAGCGCTCGGCATCAAGAGGCGAGAGGCGCCGTTGCTAAATGGTTCCGCTTGTGTGATTCCTCGCAGTAAGACGTTTCCTTGTTTGCGGCGGGATCGCATTATATTACCAACTTTGATGCTGCCTCTGCCCGGCAAGCCGCCTGCACCACACCCCGTCATCCCGAGCAAGCGTTTTTGCGCAGCGAGGAATCTATGCGAACCGCGCGATGTGTCCCGCTCTTTGCGACACAGTACTCGCGCGTTCGGCTCGCTTCCTTACACAACTTGTTCCAAACGTATGATAAAACTGAGTCTCCGCTTTCGAGAGCAGCCTTGCCAAAGACTTCGCCAGATGGTCCGGCAATCCCTTCCTCCTTTCCCGGAGATCGTTCCCCCACGCGCCGCATTGCCCTCGTGGGTTTCGGAACTGTGGGCCGCGCAGTGGCGAAAATCCTTTGCGAGCGCAAAAATGGCGACGGCCAGCTCCGCCTCACCTATATCTGCAATCGCAATGTGGAGCGCAAGAAACAATCGTGGGTTCCAGGCGAGGTAATCTGGACCGAAGACTTTCGCACAATTCTCAACTCCGATGTCGACATCGTCATCGAGCTGATCGGGGGCCTGACTCCGGCGGAGGAATTAGTAAGAAGCGCCCTGAACGCAGGCAAATCGGTGGTCACCGCCAACAAGCAACTCATCGCCCGTCGCGGTCCGGAGTTGCTCCAGCTGGCAAGCGAGAATGGTTGCCGTCTTGAATTCGGCGCGTCTGTCGCCGGCGGCGTTCCCGTTCTTCCCGCGCTGCATACCGGACTCTGCGGTGATCTCCTGCACGGCATCGCCGGCATTCTCAACGGCACCTGCAACTACATTCTCAGCCGCATCGAGAACGACCGCATTCCTTTCAGCGAGGCCCTTGAAGAAGCCCAGGCGCGCGGCTATGCTGAAGCCGACGCCAGCGAAGATCTCGATGGCGGCGATGCCCGCGCCAAACTTTCCATCCTCGCGCTCGCCGGCCTGCAGGTCCGCGTTTCTCCCGAAGACATTCGTGCCCGCACCATCCGCACCGTCGAGGCAGTCGACTTCGATTACTCCGCCGAGTTGGGCTGTACCATCCGCCAAATCTCGCGCGCCGATTTGAAAGACAACACTCTGTTCGCCGAGGTCGGCCCCAGCCTGGTCCCCACATCTTCACCCTTCGGGCGCGTGCAGAAAAATTTGAACCTGGTTTTGACCTCAGGAAAATACGGCGGTGACGTCGCTTTTCTCGGAGCCGGCGCCGGAGGAGATCCCACCGCCGTAGCCGTGGTCTCCGACGTGATGTTTGCAGCGCACGGTCCTTCGGCGGGCGCGCGTCCGCACCACACCCTGCAGCTGGCCTCGCCAAAAATCAGCTGTGACTTTGAGACGCCCTGGTATTTGAGATTTGTGGTGAAAGATCAGCCCGGCATCATTGCGCGTCTGGCCGAGATCCTCTCGGCTCACCAACTGAACATCGACGCCGTCCTGCAAAAACCCGGCTGCGAGAAGAGCGCACTACCCTTCGTGATCACGCTGGAACCCTGCCGCGACGCCCAACTCCATCCCGCGCTCCTGCAAATGTCCACTCTGCCCTTCGCACTCCGCCCCTGCCTCTGCCTGCCGATCCTGCGCTAGGAAGGACACGAAATAAGAAACTGTCATCCTGAGCGAAGTGGTCATTCGCGCAGCGAAAGACCACGCAGTCGAAGGATCCCGTTATTTCCAGAACGGATTCTTCAAACCAGCCGGCGCGAACGCGCTATCCACCTTCGCTTCCGTGCCCGTGTCATCAGAAATTTTTTCATCCAATAAACGAGACGACGGCACTTTCCACTCTTCCCCAGGGTAGGGACTTGATGGCGGGACATTATATTCGGATTTCATAGGGGAGAACCTCCAGGCTGTAATGCTAATGATCTAGCCCCATTGAACCACTTCCAGCACCATCGCTGGACTGCAAAATCTTGATGCCTTCCATCGAAAAATCAACTACCCAATCCAGCTCGCATTACCCGGTGAAACCCTGTGTCCCCTCTGTTAAAGATTTTCGCCGCTCTTCCGCACCTGAAACTGGTCCCATCAAAACTGCTACGATGGCAGGTTCACATAGGCATTCATAAATTCGCTCCCAAGGAAAATTCATGAAATATCGCAAGCTGGGCCGCACCGGATTCGAAGTCAGCGACATCGCTTACGGGCTCTGGGGCATGAGCGGCTGGAGCGGTTCCGATGACCAGCAGTCGCTCGATTCCCTGCAACTTTCCGTCGATACCGGCTGCAATTTCTTCGACACCGCCTGGGCCTATGGCGAAGGCAAAAGCGACGCCCTCCTCGGCGAAACCATGGCCCGCAACAAGAAACGCCTTTACGCCGCTTCCAAAATTCCTCCCGCCAATGACAAATGGCCGGCGCTCCCGGAATACAAATATCACGATGTTTTTTCCCAGGATCACGTCCTCAAATACGCCGACCAGATCCGCAAGAAACTTCGCGTCGACTCCATCGATGTTCTGCAATTCCACGTGTGGGACGATAGCTGGACCGAGAATCCTGAATTTCGCGCCACGGTAGAAAAACTAAAAGACGGAGGCTGGATCCGTTCCTTCGGCCTCAGCCTCAATCGCTGGGAGCCCGAGAACGGCATCAAAGCCCTGCACACCGGGTTAGTCGATGTCGTACAGGTGATCTACAACATCTTCGATCAGGCGCCGGAAGACAAGCTATTCCCGCTCTGCCAGGAACTTAACATCGGCGTCATCGCGCGCGTGCCTCTCGACGAAGGCAGCCTGGGTGGCAAGATGACGCTCGAAACCCGGTTCCCAAAATCCGATTGGCGCTCCGGCTACTTCGGTCCGGAAAATCTCGCCAACACAATTCAGCGCGTCGACGAACTAAAGAAAATCGTGCCCGCTGGTATGACCCTTCCAGAAATGTCTCTGCGCTTCATCCTGTCGCACCCCGCGGTCAGCACCACAATCGTCGGCATGCGCGACCCGAAACACGTGCGCCAGAACGTGGCTGCCAGTGACGCTGGCCCGCTCGACGCGAACCTGCTCGCCGAATTAAAAAAGCACCGCTGGGATCGCACTCCGCAACGCTGGTCGGATTAAGAGCGCTCCAAGAATCGATGCCGCTACGTCGTGAAAGGGAAGGACACGAGTTTACTCGTGGGGTTAAGCCGTGAAAATGTGTCCGCGCTTCAGCACCTGAGGCATACTTGCTTCAGTAACCTGGACCGCCTTTCCGCGAACGCTCATTAAACCTATGCCTACGATCTCTGGTAGTAGCCAGACTCCGCAGTCTAATCTCGCTTCTGTTCAGAATGAAAAATCATCCGCACCAGACCGCATTATTCCTAACGCTATTCACCTTCCTGCTAACGTCAACTCTCCACGCCCAAACCCCGCGCGGCTCCCTCCGTGGCACCGTTCAGGATGCCACCGGCGCCCGCGTCGCATTAGCCAGGATCATCGCGCAACTCTCGGGTTCTTCCGTGCAGCGCGAAGCCAACAGTGAAGACCGCGGTGAATTTCGCATCGATGACCTTCCGCCCGGTAACTACCGCATCACGATAAATGCCACTGGTTTCGCCCCGGCGCAAACGAACGTCGTAATCGCGGTCACCACCGTTCGCGATATCACTGTCACCATGACGCCATCGTCCGTGCAGCAATCCGTAAACGTTCAGGCCGAACCTTCCTCTATCACCACGCAGGTCATCGATCTCGCCAGCGCCGTTCACCAGGGCGTAGTCACGAGCAACGACCTTGAAACTCTTCCGCTCGCCGCGCGCAGCTTCGCCAACATCGCTTACCTTGTCCCCGGCACTGAACCGGTCGAACCTTCCGATCCCACCAAAGCACGCATCACGGCCGTTTCCACCGGAGGCAGCTCCGGTCTCAACAACGAACTCTCCGTCGATGGCGGCGATAATTCCGATGACTGGATCGGCGGCTTCCTGCAAAACTTCTCGCCTGACACCGTTCAGGAATTCGCCTTTCAAACCGCCCAGGAAGACGCCGATACCGGAAGCACCACGGCCGGCTCCGTCGTCATCACCACCAAACGTGGCACCAACGAGTGGCACGGCACCGGAGCATTCTACGAGCGCGCCGCCGCCCTCGACGCCCGCTTCCCCATAGAGAACCCCGCTCCCAATCCCAAACAGCCCTTCTCGCGCCAAAATTATGTTGGCGCGCTCGGCGGCCCGATCAAACGCGATAAGCTGTGGATGTTTTCCTCGATCGAATATGTCCACGAAGACGCCAGCATCGCTTACAGCTCCGCCAGCACCACGCAGTTCGACGCCCTCGCGCAACTGGCCGCCGATGGCCTGATTCCCGGCGTTTCCTCAATCGCGGTCCCGCAGAACGTTCCTATTCCCTTCCGCGATTACATCGGCGACGTGCGCTTCGACTGGGCACAGTCCCCAAAGTCGCAATGGTTTCTGCGCACCTCCGAAGACAACTACCTCACCCATAACGCTCTGGTGCAACAAGCTACGCTTCCATCCACCGGCCTGACCACGCACAACAATTATTGGAACGCAGTCATCAGCAACACTTACACCTTCAATCCCAGGTGGCTGGGTGCATTCGTATTCGACGTCAGCGAATTGCATCTCACCCAGGCTCGCAATTCAACTCTGGGATACGCGCTGGCATTTCCCTTCAGCTCCACGTCACAAACCATTTCTGGATTCGAAACCTTTGGAGACAATCAGTTCGCCACGCCCATTACGCTTTTCCCCGACCTCCGCAATCAGGAAAAGTATCAGCTCCGCTACGACGTAAGCCACGCCACCGGCGACCACGCTTTTAGATTCGGCGTCAACTTCATTCATGAACCAGTGCTCAGCGGCGCATTTCCCGGGAATGCCGAAACCTTGTATTCGTTCCCACAGGATCCAACTTATTACGTAAGTCAGTCGCCCTCGGTATTTCTCAACGACTTGGCTGCAGGCGCTTCCACCACTCCGGCCAACGACGGCAGCTTCTCGCAAGACGTGCAGCGCCTCGCCCTTTACGCGGAAGATTCCTGGCGCGTCACTCCACATCTCACCGTGAATTACGGCCTGCGTTATCAGACAACGTTTGGCTTGTTCGAAGCCTCGGGCCGCAGCCAGACGGCTAATCCGGCGTATGTAACACTCCAGGCTCTGCAGATTCCGGTCAACGTTCCGCACGACGATCACACCCAATTCGGCCCGCGCCTCGGCATCGCATATTCTCCCGGCGTAAGCGGCAAAACAGTGATCCGCGCAGGTTTCGGGATGTTCTACAACGACCTCGCGCAAAACGGATGGGCCACTGCGTTTCAGGGCGTCAACTCAACCAACGCCGCCACCGGGCCCTGCAGCTTCGTCGGCGGTAATCCCCCCTCCACTGTCGGCCCGGGTTGTATCGTAGGCGATGCCACCGGCGGAGCAGGCAATTTGATCGACGGCCACTACCGCACCCCCTACGCCATCCACACGAGCGGGGGCGTACAGCATGCCTTCAATCAGCATTGGACCTTGGCTGCTGACTACACTCACGAACAGGGCAATCATGGTTATCGCGCCTACAGCTTCACCGGCGGCACCAATCTCTTCACGCCACTTATCCCCGTATCCGATCCCAACTACTCAAGTGACCAAGCCAGCGTAGTTCCCGACCTTAACCTCTTCAAGTCGGATAATCGCTCGAGCTATAACTCACTTATGCTGCACTTACAAGGCAACGTATCTCACCGTTTTAGTTTGACGGCTAACTACACGCTGTCCAAGGCGAAAACCTGGGGATGCCTTCTCGGCGAACTCTTTGATTACGTGAACGGCGTTTGCAATCCGTTGAACCCATTCGGGCCTGGAGATTATGGGCCCTCCGGCGAGGACGTCACCCATCGCTTTGTTCTCGCCGGAACTCTTCATGTACCCGGCGGATTCGAGTTGACCACCATCACCCAGGCTGAAAGCGCGCGCCCCTTCACCATCACCAACGCAACCAGCACCGGCCGCATCTCCATGAACGGAGTGCCCGAGAGCCTCGACGAAGTTCGCGGCACGCCTTACATTCAAGCCGACCTGCGCGTCACGCGTCCTTTCAACATCGGCGAG
>JBAVUV010000215.1:0-1691 GCA_049696955.1 Candidatus Sulfotelmatobacter sp.
AACTTCTCCGGCTGAATCGACGTCGGGATTGCTGTACAAGCCGCGCCAACCCATCCCGCGACGGGCACGGTCGATTCCGTCCGTGACCATCAAAAGTTCATGCCGGTTCTCGTTGGCGGGCCAACGCTTCATCAGATCGATCGCCGAAAGGTACGGACTTCCGTAGGCTCCCGCCGAACCCAGAGGCAGCCTCAGGGCTTTGGCAGCCGCTGCGTGGTCAGTCGTGAAGTTCTGCACGATCTGGACCGTGGCGTTCCGCATGTATCCGACTCCGATCGCAGTCGTCGACGGCTGAGCGTTGACGAACGACCTCAGGTCATCGAGGTGCATTCCCAAGGCCGGGTTCGAAGCGTCATCGATCAGGATGAAAAGATCGAGACCCGCTCGGTCGCCCTTAGCCGGAACCCACTCCGTCACTTTCAGGCGTTCTTTGCCGCTGGTGACGGCGATGTCCTGTTGGCTGAGTTCAGGCATGCGTTTGTCGTTTGACACCCCTGCCGTGACCGTCATTCTTACCGGCACGCTCGCGGCTGTTTCTTGTGCATTCGATGGAGCGACGGTCATAATCGCCATCGTTATTAGTGCGCAAAACATACTCTTGATTTGTGATTTCATAGTGCTTCCTCTTTTCATTTCGTTTTTCGAGTCTGACTCGAGTCTCGCTTCTGCTAATGCACACTCCGGGCCAAACGGCAACTGATTGAAAACATGAGCGGCGCCGGAAAGTGACTTTGTCGAGGGCCTCGTGAATTCACGAAAGTTCGCGAAGGAGATAGAGTCCGGGAAGAAAATAGGAAAAAAGAAAAAGAAGAGGAGGGATCGCTAGAGAGGACAGAGCTATCTGTTTAACAAGAGCTGTTATAACAAAGCTAAGGGAAGCGCTGCATTTCGATTCAGAACTCTCGATAGCAACGCTTCCCTCTTTACGGCTTTGTCGTGGAACAATGGCGATGCGGCTAATTCCGCGCGCTGCCTGGCGCATTCAGCCGAGCCACTTGGCCACTATCGAACTCGTATTCTGCTTCGATCACGCTGAGCTTGCCCGCTTTCACCGCGTCGCGAATGATCTGACTGTTCGCCAGCACATCTTTGGCGCTCTGATGTACGTTTTCCTTGATCGCCGACTCGATCAGATCGTCTTCCTTGGCATAGGTCCTGGCTTGAGTAACCGCGGGATTGATTCTCTCCACGATGGCGTCCAGGTGGCGGCTGGGCATCTTTTCGCCGGAACAGGCGGCGTTCACGGCGCCACACTTCTGATGTCCCAGCACGACCAGTAGCGGACTGTGCAAATGCTCCACCGCGTATTCGATGCTGCCGAGGGCGACTGCATCCGCGACATTTCCCGCCGTACGCACGACAAAAATATCGCCCAGGCTCTGATCGAAAATCAGTTCAGGACCAACCCGGCTGTCCGAGCACGCGAGAATGATCGCTTTCGGAGATTGTCCGGAAGCCAGTTTATGCCGTAGGGCAATTAGGTCGCGCGTCTGGGGTTTGCCAGCGACAAATCGGTGATTGCCGGCCATCAGACTATCCCAGACATCACCCGCGGACGGTGCGGCGGGGCTGGAAGCGCGAGATGAGTGTTGCGCGGGAAGCGCAGCGGGCGCTTGGGCGAACCCCTTACCCGCGAATGACAACATAAAGCTAAGACATAGGATACGAATCATAAGTTGCTCCTTTGGAAC
>JBAVUV010000216.1:0-4002 GCA_049696955.1 Candidatus Sulfotelmatobacter sp.
GCGAAGGTTACTAAAGGCGGCATCTCAGCAATCCTCTCAAAAGGAACTTTTGGCTGCGCCAGGCTACGGAGGATGCCGAACCTGGCGCAGCGAGCGCCGACGCGGAGACGACGATCCGCGAGGCGAACTTAAAACCGGGCCGCCTATATGAACCGCAAGCCACGCCTGATGACGGACGTGCGTGCGGAAGGATTCGGCGGCCCCATTTCGTGGCAGCGGTGGGACAAGCACCGCCGTGGATGCACCCCACGAAACATCTCATAGTCTTTCCCATGCCGAGCGCTCGTCCTTCGGCTCCTCGCCATTCGACAAGATGCGCCTAGGCCCTGATGCGGGCACCACGACTGCCGGATGCTCGGGAAGAGAGCCAGGAACTCTCAGGAAGTCCGCATTGACGATGGTCAGTCCGCTTTGCGGATCACCTTCCACGATGCGCAGATAATTCGCGTACTGGTACCTCAATGCCTCCAGTTCTGCTTTCATCGCTAGGGCAGCTCGCAGCCCGACGCCTTCGAGTTTTGCGGCTTCGCCATGTGCGGCGATTGCTTCGACTTCGCGTTTCTGCCAGAGCCGCACCTGCTGCTTACGATCAGCCAGAGTTTGCTCGGAAGGAAAATCCATCGGGTCTGGCTCGGCGCTCCAGTAACGGATTTGCGCTCTGGCGTCCACCACTTTGTAGTGCGCCGCCAGGCGTTGGTTCTGGGCAATCTGATAGTCGGCCGCAAGTTGCTCTAATTGCGGTTTCAGTTCTGCGATCCGCTTACCTCTCCACTCGGCTTCCTTGCGCGCTTCCTCGCGCCATTCTCGGTCAGCTTGTTTCTGTGCGGCCAACAGGTTCCGCTCTGCTTCCGCGAGGTTCACTGTTACTGCGGTCAAAGTGCTCATGGTGTGCTTGCTCCCTTCGTTTCAGGCATCGTCGCAGCTGCCGCGAAAAAAATTCCCTCGATTCCAAGTAGCGTGGCTTCTCGCCGTTCTGAGCGATCAAATCGTCGATCCGCTCCAAGTGCAAATAGCATTGACTCACCGTGAGAAACTTGGAGTTATCGAAGACCGTAAGACTCGTGTCTCTCATTGAAACCTTCCCATTAACAGCAACAGCGCGCCAGACAACAGAGTCAGCATCACCAAAGCATCCAGCGCTATTAGCCAAGCCCTCACACTTACTCCTCCGGCACAGCAGCCCAAAAGCGAGAGTTCCGCTCGTTCATCACGGCCAGCGAACGACAGTGCCGCATGGCGGTGCTATCGCGCGTGGCGGGTATGCGGTAAATGCTGGTCGCTCCATCCGACATCTTTCGGCCTTGCAGCCCCAACCCATGAACTGTCGCGAAGCGGGATCCATCTTTCGTCATGGCATACACCTCGTCGCAGTCCTTCAGTTCGCACTTCCCGTCTCCACACTTGCAGCCCAGCAAAGCGTCAGGGCGTACACGCAGCAGTTCGTACTCGGTCGCCACAGCATCGCTCACCGCGTCCCGCGTCTGGTGCATCGATTTAGACATAATCATTTCTCCTGATTTGAGCCCCGATAAACTTTTGTCGACCGTGTAACTCCTCGGCATCAGTAGCTCCCACCGATGCGTCGCAACCGCGAGAAAGCATCCTCGATGCTGTTGCCTTCCGGATCGATCTTTCCCTTGGCGTCTGCTATCGCGAGCGCGGCCATGCTACCCAAGCCTTGCACGACGTTGCTCGCGCCCTCGGCGATGTTGCTCACCGCGCCCTCCGGGTCGCCTTCGGCGATAGCTCGTCCCGTAGCCTCACCCGGTAGATCGTCGGCGACGGGAGTGGCGGATGGCGTTCCGCTGCGAGTTCCCGCGAGGATCGGCGCGTTTTCGGTTTCGCTGTCCCACGGATTTTGCATCTGCCAAGTGCAATTGTGTTGCTTGGATTGCTGCGCTGTAACCTGCAGCGGCAAGCGCGAAGCGGGAGGGAGATACTCCGTACTCCGATCCGGGAACGGCGGGTGCTCCATCGTGTCGCCGATGTCGGAGACCGGAAAAGTACTGAAGGCTCCGGCGGCACCCTCTGCCGCGCCTGCGAAACTGTTAGGCGGTGCGCTGCCTTGTCCGAAGTTGCGAATCAGTTCATCGTGCGTGTTCACTAGCTTTTTCATTGTTCCTCCCTGCTGAAGTGATATTTCGCTAAACTCTATTCACCATTTCAACCGCGTAAACACTAGCTCAAAACAGTCATCTGTCCACTAACTGTCCCGAAAGTAGCCCACCATTCCCGTCGCCCTTCACAAACTTCACATGCAAAACAGGCCTTCCCGCTCGGACAGCCGCGTCCACGACCTCATGGGGCGTGCTGGGCAGTGACGGCGAGTGATAGACCACCAGCGGGCTTTTCTCGCGCTCGCGCTGGCGTAACAATTCGAGAAGTGTTTGTGCGCTCATAACTCAAAATCTTCCTCTGCGTAAATTACTCGACAGCCCGCTCCGTAGCGTGCGTGGGCGAACTCAAGCCTTTCCTGAAGATCGTCAAGCCGGATAACCCGCTCGTAGATCAATGGCCCGTCATCCGGTTTGCTCCAGATTATGTGCGGCGATTCCTCTTGCTGTATGCGCATCTCTAACCAGCCTTCGAGAGCTCTTTCTACCCGAACATGGAGAATCTGACGGCGCTCCCGCCTTGCCTGTTCGATTTCCTCCGGCGAAGGTGTCGCTCCGGCTCGTGGATCATCGCGCAAGTTCGGATGATGCAGGATGACCAGCGGGCCGACGTTCGGAGGCGTGCTCGGCAGGGATGCTCGCAAAATCTCAGACCGCATGAGCAGGTCGAGCAACTTCGCGCGCTCCTTGTCGTCATTGAACGGTTGGAACATCTTCCACCTCCGACAAAATTGCTTTTACCGTTTCGCGCAATGCCGCATCCGTTCTCAGCATCGCTCCGAGTTGCACGCGGATAGCTTCCATGACTGACTCGGAATCCTGCGGGACGTTGACCGAGTTATTCACCGTGACCGCTGCACCCTTCAGCAAGCCAGTCGCTTCCAAGAAACTGCGCGCTGCCTGCACCCGTGACGCTGCTGGCGCTTTCCGATTGGCTGCGACTTCCCGCAGAACTTCGACGGCCTGGAGCGTTCCCGACCGGAGTTGCTCGCTCGCTGTTTCGAGAACTCGCTCTCGGGCGCGTTGGTAATCGAAGGCGAACTGACGCTCTTTCAGCCACCGATGCAGGGTGATCTCATGGATGCCGGCCGCTTTCGCCGCTGCCCTCACCGTGGGGAAAGCGAGCAAGCAGCCAATGGCCAATTCTTTTTTCCTGCTCCGCTTCTCTCCGTGTCCGATTCCGGCTGGTTTGCTTAGCATCTGTACGCTCCTACTAGCTTTTCGCCGCTCTTCCCAGCAGATGCCCCGCCCTGCTCCACCGGGGCTGCGTGGCTGCTGAAAATCTCGGGAAGCCAGCCTAGAGCCTTGAGTTCTTCTGCATCCTGCGGCCAGCGGAGTTCTGCGAACGTCAGAGGTTCCCAGTTGTCTAATTTTGGACTGAGCCGCGCGGGCGAATTTTCTCTCTCCCTGCTGTTTGTAACTAGGGGCGAATCGCCTTTGTAACTAGGGGAGTCCTGCTCTTTTGTAACTAGGGGGATTTGAGGCTTTGTAACTAGGGGATTCTTTGTAACTAAGCCTTTAAGATTCTTAGTTACAAAGGTTCCCTCGGAGCAGCGGTACAGCCCGGCCTTGCGATGCGGAACGTAATCGCCAGCAGGAGACAAGATTCCGCTCGCCACGGCTTTTGAGCGGTAGTAACTGACTGAGTTCCAGTGAACGCGCATCAAAGCGCTGATCCGCTCAAGAGGAAGAGCGATTGCTTGACCGGGCCGCGCTGCCTGGAGTTGACGCGCCAGACCTAAAAAGCGCTGGTAATTCGAGCTGTACTCGCCCGCCGATTCCTTCCACGCTCTTTCGAGTGGGTCAGGCCCGCCAGGAGCATAGCGCATGATGCCGGCGGCGATCTTCCTCACTTCGTCATCTGCGAGCGGCGGACGGCATCGGCGAA